>DASRKV010000034.1:0-8206 GCA_035648795.1 Opitutaceae bacterium | reverse complement strand
CATGGTGCCGGAATTCCGTACGTGACCATAGACGGTGAGCGTGTTGAAAGCGGAAAAGAACGTGGCTGAGTCCAGTTCGATCCCGGCCTGCCGGGTCGAAGTTCTCCAGCCATACGGAAGCCACGTGACGGTGCTTGATTTATCGTCGGCTCCGATGATCTCGCCGTGCCCGCCGACCATGAACAAGGCAAGTTGCGCGACATCGCGCGGGGTATTGAAGAACTCGTTGTCCGGGCCGACACCCTGCCGAACGGAGCCGACATAAAAACGGTTGGGACCACCGGAGTAGGCGATGTCGTACCAGGAACCGAAGTCGGAGAATTCGCTGCCGAGGGCGGGGCGACGCACGACGGCGTCCTCGAAATCTGGGACCAGGTAGAGCTCCTGGTCGCGCATGAACCCGAGCAGATCTCCCTTCCGGTAGAGCCCGTATTCCTGCAGGCGTTGTTCCAGATGGTTGTCGAGATCGCACAACTCCCGCCAGTTCGTCGCAACGGTGCTGGCGAGGAGATCCGTCGGTGCCCTCGCGTAATCCTGTTCGAGACGGGCGAAGTCGTCCGGCGACAGCCCGTTGAGCATGAAGTCGGCGGCTGACGGGGTGAATTTCGTGCAGGCGGCCGTGAGCCGGCCGGCCTTCTCTCTCGCGTGTTCAAAGATGGCCGGAAGTTCGGAGGCGATCAGCGTCCACGTTGGTTTGGATGACGGATCGATGGCGACGCCGGTCGGGACTTTGATTGCGACAACATTCGAGGCCCCCGCGCCCAAAAGCAGGGCGGGGATGGTGGCTACCACACGACCTTCCGAGTCCCGCCCGCTGGCGACTTTGACCCCATTGAAGAATACGGCTGTTTTCGGATCGGCCACGCCAAGGTGGAGAAACAGGGCCTGGCCGCGTGTCTCTGGCGGGAGAGTGAATTTCAGCCGATGCCAAACGGATGGCCCGGTCGCATTGGCTGAAGCGAAAAGCGGCTCTGCTGCGGGACTCCAGCTCGAATCGTCGAATTCGGGGGCTTCGGCACCGGCGGGATCGCCAGTCTGTGTTCTCCAATTGTTCGGAAGGTTGCGCCAGGGGGCGGCAAGAACGGTCATTGTCGTCAGCAGAAGGGCCACCGACGTTGAAATCTGGTTTAATCTCATGTTGTGGAGCGGCGGCAGGGTGGTGCGGCGTCCTTCCCTCCGAACGACGAAAGAAACGGAACAGCCGCCTTAAGATTGGCGGAGCGACACGAAGTTGCCATGGGGCAGTCAGGCGGGCGCTGGGGCCCTTGGCTGACCACCGAGATGACAACTAACGAGCCACAGCCCATTCCGACCGTAGCGGCCCCGCAAGGCGTAAAACCACAAAGGCTGATCAAGCTGGGCGTCGATTTGCACTGGCACCAATACGTGGTCGTGCGCCAGATCGACGGCACCTCGCCGCAACCTCCGCAACGTTTCGCGCCGGAGGCGTTTGTCGCGTGGGCGGCCAAGCAGGTAGCGTTGGCCGATGCCGTGCAATGCTGTTACGAAGCCGGGCCGTTCGGTTCCGTCCTGCACAAGCGCCTGGTGGCGCTGGGCATCAATCGCGGCTTCAGTCGCCGTTGACGATCCCGGTCGGCTTCGTTAATCTGTCAACAGCAGCACGCAGTCATCCGTTACGATTCTTCGCGCGTCGCGAGAGGCACCTCCTGTCGCGATTTGCGCGCCCTCTGCCTCCAACCTTTCCAATCCGCCGAACCCGATCCCCGCGGGGACGGCAAACACCGTGGAAACCGTCGTCATTACCGGAATCGGCCTCGTCTCCTGTCTCGGACACGATCTCGGGGAGATCGCAGCCGCGCTTCGCGATGGGCGGAGCGGCATCGGCCGCGACGCCGGGCGCGAGGCCCTCGGTTTCCGTTCGGCACTGACCGGCGTCATTCATGGGTTCGATCCGGCCGCGGTGCTGTCCCGCAAAGAACGGCGGGCCATGGGCGAGCCCGCGCTCTACGGGGCGGTGGCCGCGTTGCGTGCCCTCAAGGACGCGGGGCTTCCCCGGGGGACGCTGGCACGTCCGGAAGTGGGAGTGATCATCGGAAACGATACGGCGGCGGAGGCCACGCGTTGGGCCGTTGACGAGACACGGGCGGCGGGAACAACGCGCACCCTGGGCTCCGCGGCAGTCGTCGAAGCGATGACCTCCTCTCCGAGCATGAATCTCTCGGTGCTCTTTGGCACTCGTGGCGCCTGTTGGACGGTGGCGGGAGCCTGCGCCTCAGGCGCGCACGCCATCGGACAGGCTGCCATGCTGATCGCTTCGGGGCAACAGGACGCGGTGATCGTCGGTGGCGTTCAGGAGATCAACTGGGCGGGAATGTGCGCGTTCGATGGTCTCGGCGCTTTTTCTGCCCGCGCCGGGGATCCGACGGAATCGCCGCGCCCGTTCTGTGCGGAGCGGGATGGACTCGTGCCGAGCGGCGGCGGCGCGATCCTCGTGATCGAAGGACTCCGCCACGCTCGCGCGCGGAGCGCCCGCATCCGCGCGATCCTTCGGAGCTACGCGTTCTCTTCCGACGGCGATCACCTCACGACACCCCACGGAGACGGCGCCCGCCGGTGCATGCGGCGGGCGTTGGACCTCGCGCAGCTGTCTCCGGGGGAGATTGAATACGTGAACGCCCACGCGACGGGCACGGTTGCGGGGGACGCCATGGAGGCCGCCGCGATGCGAGACGTTTTTGGGGAATCATCGCCCCCGATTTCATCCACGAAGGGCATGACCGGTCACGAATGCTGGATGGCCGGCGCCTCGGAGATCGCGTATAGTCTGCTGATGGCGGAACACGAATTCATCGCGGCGAACCGGAATCTGGGTCCGATCGATCCGGCCTGCGCCGGGCTCGATCTCGTGGAAGTCTCCCGCCCGCAGCGGCCGCGCACGATCCTGTCAAACTCGTTCGGGTTCGGCGGCACAAACGCCTGCCTCGTGCTGGAGGCCCTCCCATGATCCGTTCCTCTGATCCCGCCAGACAGAATTCCGACTGGCCGACGGACATTCCCGGTCAGGTCAGTCGCATCCTGGTGGACTTGTTTGAACTGGATCAGGATGCCGTGACTCCGGATGCGCGCCTCCGGGAGGACCTGAAGCTCGACAGTCTCGACGGCGTTGATCTGGTCGTCGCCCTGGAGAAGCACTTCAAGTGCCTGGTCGAGGAGGACATGGTCAAGAAGTTGCGCACCGTTGGAGAGATCCACGCCTACGTGGTGGCAAGACTCGCCAGTCGTTCCTCATAGCCGGGAGGGACAGGCGAATCGTGGGCGGCCGGCGCCCAGATCTGCGCAGCCTTCTCGCATGCGCCCGGGGCGCCCAGCAAGCGGGCGAGGGGATCGCCCAGAATGCGATAGTGGGTGACGGCAGCCGGCCGAGGCGGGCAGGCGCGCAGGAGCAGATCTCCCAACGTGGACGCCTGAGCGGTCATCGCTTCGCAAACGCTCGCCCCCCACCACCAATTATCTACCGTCTGGGTCGCCGAAACCGCGCCAAACGCCGCCGCCGCGATCCCGCCAAGAACGATCGATTCGGCGAAGGAGGTTCCCACGCGGCGGCGGCTGGCGGTATGGCAGGTCAGCGACAACACGGCCCCGGCGGGCCGGCCTTGGGCATATTCCAGGTGGCGGGTGTGCAAGCCATGGTAGCCGGCCCAGCCGTATGGGCGGCCGTGACCGAAATAGATGGCGGCCCCGAGTCCAATTTGCAGCGCGCAGAGAAGGTCGCGCCGAACGATGCGGTCCGCGGTCCACCAGAAAACCGGGATCTGCGGCTGATCGTCAGAACCGCGAAGTATGTTCAAGCTCCGGTCCATCATGCGCACGACCTGACTGTCCCATTGGCCAAGAAACGCGAAAGGTCCCGCCGCTCCCGTGCGGCATTGAACTTCAGCCGCGGCCGCCGCGAATCGCTTCACCGACGATGAATCGCTCAGGGGCAGCCAGCCGGCGGGCACCTTCCGTCCAGTCGGCGTTGAAAGGAAGGGACCCGGCAGCACGGAGCGCGGCGACCGGCGCCTGTCTCCGACGATCAGCGCGCCCGATGCCGATTCGAGTTCACCGGCGATCTCCTCCAGCGGCGGAACCTCGGGCGTGCCCCTGAGCAACAACCGAACCGGCCGGCGCGCGGCGTGCGCGTCGACCAGGGGCTGAAGTGCGGGCAGGGCGCTGCGAGGTGCGGCGAGAACCCACTCGTCAGGTGAAGACGACGTTGTCATAGGGTTGCCAGGACTGCCAACTGGCCTGCGGCAACGCCTGCTGAAAACGCCGGTCCCAATAGTCTTCGATGATGTGCGCTTCGGCTTCGCGGTTATACGTATCGAACGCCGCCTTGTCGGAAGCCGCGGCGGCCCGCCGGGAGACGAGTGCCGCCTCCCCGCCGTAATCGTAAGCCGCCGGACCGAACTCAGCCTGGGCATGCAAGGCTTCCACCATGTAGAGCGGTCCGACTTCGACGCCCTGCCACACGTGCGTGAGTTCGTGGATGAGCGTCTTCCGGTCAACCGTGGCCCAGGACGCGAAGTTGATGATGTACATCGTCGTAAAGGGCCGATCGTGGTTGATCAATTCGATGAGATCGACGGGAGGCGTCACGACCGCCACCAGCACGCGATCCAGATCGATCGAGCTTCCAAAGGTTTTTTGGGCATCATCCTTCTCCTCCGCCGTGAGCGTCCGATGAACGCCGAACCAGGTCATCACGTAGGCAACGACCAGGGCCAGGGAGCTGGCTGAGAGATCGTAGGCGGCGAGCACGATTTCCCTGGCGCTATGTCCCAGATCGCGCAGCGCATCCAGGAAGCGTCCCCATCCATCCACCCCCAGCGACACCGCCGCGGCAACCACATCGTTGACCCCTTTGCCCAGCGCATTCACCGCCGCCACGACATTTTTTGCCAAATCGCCGGGATGAACCACGGTGTCGGCAAAAAGCTGGGCGAGCGTCACGCCTGTGGCGAAGATGGCCTTCACTGCCTCGGTGACTGCCTGCAAGGTGCGCGAGGCCATCCACGACACCAGATCCACGAGCGTCATGCCCGCATTGAGCGCCGCCTGGACCATGCGCGCGAGGGCCGGGAGCGCGTCCTTTTCGGCCCAAGTCAGCAGATAGCTGATGGAGTTCTCGATCTTGATCGTGGCGACCACGAGCTGATCGATGGCGGCATCGCCCGCGGCCACCGCCCATTCAAAGACCTTGGTGAGTTTTTCACCGGCTGCTTCCACGGCCCCGAGAATGGCGGCGAAGATTTCACCGCTTTTGGTGACAGCCCAGTCCATGATGTCGATGATGCTGTTCTTCGCGTAGCGGATGGCCTCCACCACCTGGCGCCACAGAGCCGCCCCTACGGCCGCCACCTTGGTCAGAACCCAGTCGAGCACTGCTCCCACCGGACCCAGCGCCTGGAGAATCCCATTGACCACCCGGCGGAAAAGAAAATACCCCGATTGGAGCGCGGTCTCCAGCAAGTCGGCCACGGCGGCACCCGCGTCCAGCATGGCTTTGACCAGCCGGGCTCCCACCCGGTAGGTGAATTTCGCCAGGGTCGCAGCCACTTCGAGCAGCGTCTTCCCGAGTTCGAAGGCCGCTTTCGCGATCTGTTGCAGCAGGTTGGCGGCAAGATGGATGGTCTGTTTGAGGACGTCGAGCAACGTGCGGCCGAGCGTGAAGGCGGCATCGATGACGCGCTTCAGCGCAGCGTAGCCGAGGGCCGCGACGGCCACAACCAGATCGGCCAGGATCTCGCCTGCGGCCAGGAGACCCTTCACCACGCGTCGCGCCAGATCGACGGTCGCATTTGCGATGTACGCGGCGAGGTCAACCATGGCCCCGGCGATGCGACTGAGTGAGGCGGCAACTTCGTCCACGAAGTCTACCGCCGCATTGCCGATGGAATCCAGAATCTGTCCCACGGTGTTCCCCAGGTCGCGAAGGGCCCGGGTAACGGCGTCCAGGATGCCGGCGGGCCGTGTCACCACCGCCACCAAAATCTCCCCGACGGCGTGGCCAAGGGCGATCAGGGCGCGCACAATTCCGCCAAAGACGGCCGACGCGAACTGGAAGGCCTGGTCAAGGATGTTTCCCACCTCCTTGCCGATAGCGATCATGGCGTCGACGAATCTCTGCACGACATCGTAGATCTGGGAGGCCATCCAGGCCAGAAGTTCACCTAGGGTGCGACCGATCTGGTCGATGGCGCGCAGGGCGTCCTTGAGGAGGTCGCCGGTGAAGTTCACGATTGACGAAAGCACCTCGGTCAGGGCTTTGCCCGCGGCTTCGAGACCGCGCATGATCTGCTTCAGGATCTGGAAACCGGCATTGAAAGCGCCCTCCACCAGTTCGGCGATGGTGCGGCCCGCCGTGATGACTGCGCGGACCATGTCAGCCACGTCAGCGATCGCCCAATCCGCAATGTCCTTGATGACGCCGGCAATGGCCTGGACCACGTCTCCCACCGCATCCGCGATGGCTTCGGCCACCGACTTCACGGCACCCACCAGGGAGTCGATGGTTCCTTCGACCCATTCAACCACCGCGGAATCCGTTCCCGGCGCCGGAAGCGGCTCCGATTTTTCGCCCTTCCGAAGTGCTGCGCCGGCGCGTTGGAACCAGTGGGCGGCATCGCGAAATGCCGGCTGGTCCTTGGCCCCGTCCGGCTTGATCAGGAACTCCTTCATGATCACCCGGCCCTGGGCGGCGGGCAGGAAGCCGACCGCATGGACGACGGCGGATCCTTGTCCGGCGTTGCGATAGCCCTGAATGCCGGCCCGGCGCTCCTCGACCGGGCTGGCCGCGAGATGCTGGAAGAACGATCGATGGGTCTGAAGATCCGGCAACCCCACCGCGAAGGCCTCCGCGAGTTTGACCGCGCGCTGGGGGTCTTTTTCGTAGGACAGCCGGAATGCCACGCCGACCTCGGCGGTGGTTGGCGGGCTTTCCTTCATCCGTCGCGCCATTTCGCTGCGATCGGTGAGCGGTGCACGGTCGAGTTCGGACAGGAATTGGAGGGAGATCATGGGCGTTCCTTCTCGATGGTTTTTTGGAGGGCGAGGGAAAATCAATTCAGCAGGCACACGATTCGAAGTCCGCTGAGCAGGCGGAAACGATTGCTGGCCTCAGTTTTTTGGGATGAGGCACTGCGGCTTGAAGGTTGGGGGTCCGCGGCTTTCGAAAGGCCAAAGGCGCGAGACAATCCAATATCAAGATTTGTCGCGGAGTCAAATTGAGAAATTCTGTTATCGCAAGAGCCTGACTTTTGGACGTCGTTGGAGGCGCGTGATCGGTCGTCGTTTGCCGGGCGCCGGCGAACCCGATGATTTGCGCGCACTCGGTCTTCGTCTTGCGATCCTGCCCCTTTATTTTTTCAGGCCAGGCGCGCCGCCGCCGGTGGCAACGGGTTTCCCCCGGCCACCCACTTTTTTGGATGGAACCAGACCTTGCGCTACGCGGCGTCCGGGGCTGGTGATGCGCAAGGCCGCCGTTTTCCGATAGGATCATCGGATCTTCCGTTGGACCGGGAAGACCTGACAAATGGAAGCGGGTATTGGATCGTTGTTGGCGATGACTCGCCGCGAACGGTAATGCTCACGTTCGCTAGAAATGGTCAGTCTGTCGGTGTCGGCGATTCGTTCTCTAGCCCGGATGTTTCACGCTCTACTCGACAGCCTGCGTGCAGACTGTCGATGATCCTCGGACCGAGCGCGCTAGCCGGCACATCCGGGCTACTGGCAAAACCGCCCCCAGAACGCTCCGCAAGGAGACCAGCCAAATTCCCGGGATCTTCTTGGCCCAGACAACTGTTCTCGGTTGTACGCGGTCACATTATCTCTCCTCGGAGGGGCGGTTTTGAATCTAGCCCGCATATTCCTTGACTACCGCCATCAGAGGAGCCGCTAGCAAGAAGATGGTCATAGCGATGGCTAAGACTATGAAATATGCGGGCTAGAGCGCATATTTCCTGCCACGGCGGAGGCCGAGCCTCCCGGTGCGCCGTCCTCGTCGGGGATTCACGAGCGAACCGCGACGAGGGCGTCCCGTCTCCGTGAACGATGCGCCCCGCGGGGCATTTCCTCGTAGGCGGGCAGGTTGGTTTGCCTGGGTCTGAACGCGGGCGGAGTGCGATCAGTCGCCGATTCTTGGCGCCTGGATGCCGAGTGCATCGGCCAGGTCGAGCAGGTGCTCCTGCTCCTGGACAATGATCTT
>DASRKV010000033.1:0-6793 GCA_035648795.1 Opitutaceae bacterium | reverse complement strand
TTCGAAACCGAGCACGCCGCAGTAGAAATCGAGCGAGCGCTGCAGGTCGGCGACCTTCAGGTGAACGTGTCCAATGCGGACCGCGGGATCGATTGATTGGCTGTTGGACGGGGTCATGGCGATGGGATGCCTCACTCGACGACGTTGGAATAATCGGTATCGCCAGCGGCGTTCTCCGCCTTGATGCGGTAAAAGAAATGCATCCATGGAGGCGCGTCTTCGTCGATATAAAGCGGTGCTGGCGCCGTGTATTTTTTCTCCTCGTAGGCGCGGACGTCGCTGATCGCCGAATCCTCGACCCGCGCCGCGACGGGTTCCCAAGGGCCGGTCGCCGTCTTGGCCCGCTCGACAACATAGGAGCTGGCGCCGGTCGATCCGCGCCAGGTGAAGCCGTTGCCGGCTCGCAGCAGGACTGGCGTGGGTGTCGGCTTGGGCAGCGGCGGCGGTGTCTCGGCGCGAATGGCATACGCTTCGGCGCGCAGCAGATCGAGGAGGCGGCGCTCGTCATAGGCATTGCCGGTCGTGAAGCCCGGCCAGTGATAGGAGTTCACCGGCGTGCCGCCCTCGTTGTGATAATAAAAACCGCCAGAGCGGCTATGCCCCCGGATTCCCCAGAGTAGCCCCCCCGCCATGCCGTCGTCGCGGATTGCCTGAATCAACCGGCGGATATTCTCGAATGAGCCGAGGCCGAATTCGTCGATGATCAGCGGTTTTTTTCCGCGGCACTCCGCCCGGTCGGCCCGCGCGAGCGCGGCGAGGTCCGTGGACAAGCCCGCCAGACGGTTCCAATGTTCGTAGAGATGGGTGCTCATCACGTCGATATTGGGATCGGCGATAAAAGTGGCGCGATTGCCGCCGCCTTCCATCACAAGGTGTTGGGGATCGATCTGCTTGAGGTAGGCCGCCATCTCGCAACTCCAGGCGGTGACGGGCGGCTCCCACACCTTCCCGTCGAGATGGCGGTCGCCCCACCAACTGGGAAATTCGTTGCCGAGTTGCCAGGCCAGGATGGCCGGATCGTCGCGATAGAGGAGTCCGCTGACTGTGTTGCGGCGATTGAGCACGTGCCGGATCAGGTCGCGGAAATCATCCTTGATCTCCGGATCGGTCCAGAAGGCGCCGCCCGGCTTGCCGGCCAGCGCGGCAAATTCGTCCACCCCGCGCCAGCCGCTGAAATTCTGCGCGATGATCAGCGGAATGATGACGCGGACATCGTATTCGTGGCACAAGGACAGCACGCGATCGAGCGTCCGGAATGCCGCCTCGTTGTAGGTCCGCCGGCCGGAGATGTAGACGGGCACACCGCCGTCGGCCGGCGCGAAGATGGAGAGGCCAAAACAACGGGTCGCCCGCGCGCCCATCTGGTGCAACGCGCGCAGGACGTCGCGCGTCTCGAATTCATCCGGGAACCGGTTGCTGAAATCCGGGAGAATCTGGGACTCGTTTTGGTGCAGGTTGGGCGCGGCCAGACCGAAAAACCGGAACGGCCGATCGCCTTCAAGAAGGACGTCGCCGCGCCGGACGATAATGGGCCAGGTAGCTTTGTCTGGTGCGGACGCCGCGCTAGCAGTCGAAGCCCAGGCGCCGATGAACGACACGGCGCAGAAGAGGAGGAGGCGAATCGTTTGGACCATCACGGCAGGCAAGGATGCTCGCTCGGCCGCGAATGGCGAATCCGATTTCCCGGGCGTCGGATCGTCCCGTCTTACTGTCCGGTTTCCGCCAGGAAGCGCTCCAATGCCTCGGCCACTCCGAGGTCCGTGTGGCAGTAATTGCGAGGCGCCATTTGCGCCACTTGGCTGAAACGTCAGAGAAAGTCGGTCGGAAACGCGACTCGATAGATCTTCTCCGGCTGCAGGCCGGCAACCTCGACGGGTCGCGCCCGGCAGAGCAGCAACGGCGGATCTCCAGCGGCGGCACGACGGCGAGCGCCGGTAATCATTCCCAGCCGATCGGACGCCCCTTGTTTTGTTCTTCGAGCCAGGACTGCAACGGCTTGAAATACGCGACCATGGCGCGGGTGGAAAGGTCCTCGCCGGTGGCGTCGCGCAGCACCTGGCGCCAGTCCTGCGTGGCGCCCTTTTCCATGATGCTCTTCAGAAATGCTCCGACCTGCGGATTGCCGGCGTAATTGCAGCGTTGCGGCGGTTGGTGCAGGATCCGGCGGGCGATGTAATCGTGTAGTTGAAAACGCAGGACCGTCGCAAAGGCGTAGTTTGGGTAGTAGCAGGGAGTGTCGTTGATGTGCGTCTTGGTCGCGGCGTCGCACCACTCCTCGCCGCGCGGCGCGGGCGGTTCGATGCCCTGGAAATCCCGGACATATTGCCACCAGCGGGCGTTCCACTGGCCGGCGGGCAGATTGTCGGCGTAGATGTCGGCTTCCCAGTGAGTCATCGTGCCCGAGGCCCAATACATGAAGGGGATCGAGCTGGACAACGCGTCGTTGAGCAGAAACGCAATCTCGTCGGCCTGGAAGTCGGCGGGCAGCACGCCCAGCTGCTGCAAATACGGCGCCTGTCCGGCGGCCAGCTCGCCGAGCTCGGCGATGCCTTCATGGAAACCGGGATTGGCCGAGTCGCGCAGCAGCGGCGGCACCCCGGGGCGCGTGTAGGCCATGAAATAATGGCCGTGCCCGAGCTCGTGGTGCGCGGTGGTGAACCACTCCGGATTGGGCTCGACGTTCATCAGCGAGCGAATGTCGGTGTCGAGGTCGATGTGCCAGCAGGAACCGTGGGTGTTCTTCTTGCGGGGGCTGTTGGCCGGCAGCGCGTACAGATCGGAGTTTCGCCAGAACCCGGGAGGCAGCGGCGCGAACCCGAGGCCGGTCCAGAAGCGTTCGGCGCTCTGCACGACCCACTCGGCGGAGCGGCCCTTGAAATAAGGCGTGAGGTCGGCCGCCTCGACCAGTCCCGTCCATTCCTGTCCCCAACGGTTGTTGATCCAGTGCGCGGGAATGAGCTTCGGCACGGGCTGGCCATATTTTTTTGCCAGCGCGTATTTCGTCCAGGTGTGCAACTGCAGATAAAGCGGACGCAGTTCGCGCATGAATTCGTCGTTCAACCTCACCATTTCCTCCGCAGTCATGCCATAGGCCGCCATCTGGAGCGTGAAATAATCGGCGTGGCCGAGTTCACGGGCGACGCCGTTGCGGAGGTCGCGCAGTTTGATCAAACCCGGCTTGAGGGCGGGTCCCGATTCCTTCGACGCCTCCCAGATTGCCCGGCGCTCCGCCAGGTCGCCGGTCGTTTGGAGGAGATCGTCGATCTGGTTCGCGGTCACCGGCTGGCCGTGCAACTTGAATTCAAAGGCATTGAGGATGGACGCCTGCTGCGTCTCGGCGGCGACGCGCGCGACGACGAGGCCCGGATTGGTCATCGGCCCCTCGGCCGCGTTGCGCAGCGCCCGTTCCAACTCACGCACCGTCAGCGGATCGAGTTCGGATCGCAGGGCAAGGAGGGCGCGGGTCTCGTTGATGAGGGCCGGGTTGCCGTTGAAGGCGGCGTAGGCCCTGCCGGCGACCTCGGACGCGGCGTCGTGGGCCGGGGTGACGTCGGTTGAGGCGGCCCACTGCGCTTCGCTATTGACGCGATATAACGCCTGGTAGCCCGCGTTGACGAGCGCAAGAAAACGGTCGGCACGCTCCTGCACGGGCGTGGCCGCCCGGGCCAGGCTGGCCGCCAGAAATAAAGCGACGCCGATCAGAAGGGCTCTAGTCGGGGAGACGGGGTTATACATGCCACCCAGCGTGACCAGTCCCGGCCGGCGGACAAGAAAAAGCCCCGCGCCGCTGAGGGCGCGGGGCTGGAAGGTTGCAGGGTACAGCGAGACTGCGCCCCGACGAGTTGACTACTTCTTCGCCGCGGCGGCCTTGGTCTCCGCGACGGCAGCCTGGGCGGCGGCCAGACGCGCGACCGGGACGCGGAACGGCGAACAACTGACGTAGGTGAGGCCGAGTTTGTGGCAGAACTTCACGGAGTCGGGGTCGCCGCCGTGCTCGCCGCAGATGCCGAGCTGAATGTCGGGCCGCGTCTGGCGGCCCTTGGTTACGGCGATCTGCATGAGCTGGCCCACGCCGCTCTGGTCAATCGTGGCGAAGGGGTTCTTCTTCACGATCTCGAGCTCGGCGTAGTGCGGGAGGAACGAGCCCGAGTCGTCGCGCGACATGCCAAGGCAGGTCTGCGTGAGGTCGTTCGTGCCGAAGCTGAAGAACTGCGCGGTCTGCGCGATCTCGTCGGCGGTGAGGGCGCCGCGCGGGATCTCGATCATGGTGCCGACCGTATAGTGGATCTTCACCTTCTGTTCGGCCATGACCTCGCGGGCCACGCGGTGGACGATCTCCACCTGGAGGTCGAGCTCCTTCTTGAAACCGACGAGCGGGATCATGACCTCCGGCTTGACCTTGAGGCCTTCCTTCTGGACGACGGCGGCGGCCTCGAACACGGCGCGCGACTGCATCTCGGAGATCTCGGGATAGCCGATGCCGAGGCGGCAGCCGCGGAACCCGAGCATGGGATTGAACTCGTGGAGCTGGTGGACGCGGGCCTGGATCTTCTCGACCGGGACGCCGATCTTCTTCGCGAGATCCTCCTGCTGGTCCTTCGCGTTCGGGAGGAATTCGTGAAGCGGGGGATCGAGGAAGCGAATCGTCACCGGGTAGCCCTGGAGGGCGCGGAAGATGCCGGCAAAGTCGTCGCGTTGGTAGGGGAGGATCTTGGCGAGGGCGGCCCGGCGGGCCTCGACGGTGTCGGCGAGGATCATTTCGCGCATGGCATCGATGCGGTCGCCCTCGAAGAACATGTGCTCGGTGCGGCAGAGGCCGACGCCGCGGGCGCCGAACGCGATGGCATTGCGGGCCTGCGCCGGCGAGTCGGCGTTGGTCCACACCTGGAGACGGGTGGCCTGGCCGCACCATTTCATGAGCTGCTGGTAGCTCTTGAACTTATCGGTCTGCTTGGCGGCCGCATCGTCGTGCAGCAGGCCGGCGATGATTTCCGACGGGGCGGTCTTGATCTGGCCGGCATAGATCTTGCCGGCGGTGCCATCGATCGAGAAGAAGTCGCCTTCGTGGTAGACCTGGCCGCCGACCTTGATGGTTTTGGCCGGGTAATCGATGTCGAGGGTGGCTGCGCCGCACACGCAGACCTTGCCCATCTGGCGGGCGACGAGGGCGGCGTGCGAGGAGACGCCCCCGCGGGCGGTGATGATGCCCTCGGCGGCGATCATGCCGCGGAGATCCTCGGGGGAGGTTTCGATGCGGGCGAGCAGCACCTTTTCGCCCTTGTGGGCGGCCTCGACGCAACGCTCGGCGTTGAGATAAACCTTGCCGCTGGCCGCGCCGGGACCCGCCGGCAGGCCGGAGGCGATGGGCACGGCCTTCTTCAGCTCGGCGGCCTCGAAGACGGGCGCGAGGAGCTGTTCGAGCTGGTCCGCCGGATTGCGGAGAATGGCCGTCTGCCAGTCGATGAGCCTCTCCTTCACCATGTCGATGGAGAACTTGAGCGCGGCCATGGCGGTGCGTTTGCCATTGCGCGTCTGGAGCATGTAGACCTTCTCGTCCTGGATCGTGAACTCGAAGTCCTGCACGTCCTTGAAATGCTTCTCGAGGGTGGCGCGGATGCGCTCGAGCTCCCGGTAAGCGGCGGGCAGGTGTTTGTTGAGCTGCGCCACGGGTTCGGGCGTGCGCACGCCGGCGACGACGTCCTCGCCCTGCGCGTTGATCAGAAACTCGCCGTAGAACTCTTTGTTGCCGTTGGCGGGGTTGCGGGTGAAGGCCACGCCGGAGCCGGACTTGTCGCCGGTGTTGCCGTAGACCATGGCCTGGACGTTGACGGCGGTGCCCCATTCGGTGGGGATGTTGTACTTGCGGCGGTAGACGATGGCGCGATCGTTCATCCACGAGCCGAACACGGCGCCAATCGCCCCCTGCAACTGGTCCCACGGGCTGACCGGGAAATCATGGCCCGTGCGCTCCTTTACCAGGGTCTTGAAGCGGGCGACAAGCTCCTTCAGGTCGGCGGCGGTGAGCTTGGGATCCTCGATCTCGGCGCTTCCGTGGCGCTCCTTTTTGAGGCCCCCGATGACGGTCTCGAACGGCTCGTGGTCCTCATCGGGACGCTTTTGCACGCCCAGGACAACGTCGCCGTACATCTGCACGAAGCGGCGATAGCAGTCCCACGCAAAGCGCTCATTGGACGTCTTCTTCGCGAGCGCCAGGGTCGTCTGGTCGTTGAGGCCGAGGTTGAGAATCGTATCCATCATGCCCGGCATCGAATCGCGCGCCCCCGAGCGCACCGAAACGAGCAGCGGATTGACGAGGTCGCCGAATTTCATGCCCGTCTGCGCCTCGATGGACGCCACGCCGGTCCTGACCTGGGCGTCGAGCGCGGCAGGGTAGCTGCGCTTGTTGGCGTAATAATAGGTGCAGACTTCGGTGGTGATCGTGCACCCCGGGGGCACCGGCAGGCCGATCCGGGTCATCTCGGCGAGATTGGCGCCCTTGCCGCCGAGGAGGGGCTTCATCGAGCCGTCGCCATCCGTCTTCTTGCCGAAGAGGTAGACGTATTTTGGGGTCTTGCCGACCGCGGGCTTCCTGGCCGCGGGTGCGGATTTCTTGGCTTTTGCTTTAGCGGGCATTTTTGATTGAGTAAGTTTTGTGCCTCGGAAAGAGCACGATTTTTACACGCACGAAGCACACATCGGAACACCGATGAGGGAAATGTGTCAACGTCGGAGAGGCCAGACGCCCCACCTGCCGGGATCCAGCCGGACGCAAAATCATGGCAAACCACCGGCC
>DASRKV010000032.1:0-39570 GCA_035648795.1 Opitutaceae bacterium | reverse complement strand
CACGTCTTCCGGCTCGTCGCCGGTCAGTCCCGAGCGCAGATACAGGAGCACACCGCCCGGTTCGCTCCGGCCATCATAGAAGATGCGGGCAAGGGACGCGTGTTTCCGGGACCGGCCGTTCCCATCGGCGGCCGCGCGCAGGTCCGTTGGTGTTCCCAGCCGTGTTTTGACCTGGTCAGGCACCGGGAGCGCCGCGATTTCGTCGGCGGAAAGGAACTGCACCTCCGCGTCGAAATCGATCCGCACCTTGCGCAACAGGTTGGCCAGATCGGCCTGCTGACCTTTCGGGTCGTAAGTGGCATCCGACGCGATGATGTATGGCACCCGGCGCCGGATCAGTTCGTAGACGCCCAGGTTTTCGAAGTTGCCTCCATCCGACAGATGCCAATAGCGCCTCCACGGTCCGGTGAACGACGCGGTGAACTCCCGCAGAAAAAAGAACTGGGTCCGAAAGAGCCGTTCGGGAAGTTTCCGCAGCGCCGAGCCCAGCGTCGGTCGCCCCAAGCCCGGCCGTTCGTATTCGTCGAGACCGCTGTTCCACCAATAGCCGGCACGCAAGTTGCCGATCCCAAACAACAGACTTGATCCGGGTTTCACCCCCTGACCGCGCCCCGGGTTGGCCGCCACCCCGGAGATCGCGAGCCAGTCGCTCAGGTAGAGCGGCTCTGTTTTGACCGGACCCGGTTGCGGCCCGCGCAGGGGATGCGGGAGATCTTCCGGGTCCGCGGCCACCGCCTCACCGCCCGGGCCTCGCGGGCCCTGGGCGCGCCTCCAGGTGGCATGCCATGTCGCACCGATGCTGACGCCCGCGGGTCCGACCGCCATGTTCTCGCCGTGCCGGTCCCGAAACGACCGCTGCGAGGAATACTCGATCGTCTCATCCACGCAGACATTGATCAGATGCACCGGACCGCCCGCGTTTTCGGGCTGGTAGCCATTCAGCCAGATGTCGTCGTTCGGATCGGAGGTCGTCACATCCCGTCCTTCGACGCCGCCCAGGCGAAAATGGTTCGAGGCTCCGAGGTAGGCCCGGGAGATTCTGGCGGCATAAATGCTTTGGAACGACGAGCGGTTGACGAACGGCCGCGCGTCCTGCCGACCGAGCAGGACCGAGAGGAGGAGCGCAACACCCGTCGTCGCCACCGCAGCCGCCCCGTGCTCGCCGCGGGCAAACAACACGTGGCTGGCCAGGCTCACCAGCAGCAACGGCGGTACCGCGACGGCCAATGGCAACACCGCAGGATGAACCAGGAGATTGAACCATCCGCCCCCTTTTCCCTTGCCCTGGGTTCTGGCTGCTTGCGCCAGCCGGCCCGTGCCCCAGCGCAGAACGGGGTAGAGCGCGGCGAGTCCCGATCCGATCAGGCCCAATACGCGGGCAAAATCCTCCCGCCGGTCGACCCATCCGTACAATGCGTACCCGGCCGCATCGAGCGCAGCAAAGCCCACCGCGATCACCCCCCAGAAAAATGCCGCACCCAGCCAGGCGGTGAGCAGGCCCCGCACCTGGCGGCGCGTGACCGGTTGCAGAAGTCCGCCGGGACACCGGCGGCGCACCCGCCGCCACGCTGCTTCCACATAAACGAAGCTCAGCAGCATCGAAACGGCGACCACCATCGGCGCCCAGCGCAGCGCGTCGGCCGGCGCCGCCCCCACGGCGAACAGCGCGGCACAGAGCACCAGCGTGGCCTTGAGCGCCGCGGGTTGAAAGGCCTGCGGCTGATCCGGCGACACGAGCCAATAAGCCAGCGCCAGCGGCAGGCCGCCCACCAGAATGACGGCTTCCACGAGGATGAACCACGGACTCCAGAGCAATCCCCACCCCGCGCGTAACAGGTAGTTGATCGGCAATTCATCCGCCATGGCCAGACTCATGCCGCCGCCCGGGTCCATCGGAATCATCCGGCACCACGCCTCGGTCAGCCAGGGAAAGAATTCGAAGCGCAGCAGGTTGGCCATGCCGAGAACGGCGAACAGGCCGACCCCCAACACCGCATGCACCGTGAGGAAGTTGCGGAGGAAAGACGCCGCGTTGTAACACGTGTCGCCGACGCCGCCCGGGGCGAGGTAATTGCCGTTTTGCCGGAGCCAGCGGATCTCCGGCGACGCCGGATCGGCGAGACGCGCTTCCACCAGATCGGCGGCCCCCTGCGGCCGGTTCACAAACCGAGTATAAAACCGGCCGAGAAATCCGCCGATGTAGCCGCCGCCCGAAACCGTCGACAGGTAATCGACGAGCCGCAGGAACCGCCAACGTGCCAGGCCCTGGAGCAGTCCGAGATTGAACGTCGCGCTCCGGATACCTCCGCCCGACAGCGCCAGGCCGACCGCCCCATCCGCGAATTTCACCTCGGGCGCATCCTCCGCGATCAAGCACCGTCGCGCCGCGATGGCGGCGGTTTCAATCGTCTGCAATTGCGGGGCGAAGGTGGCCGGAGGCGCCCGCGTGAGAGGAGGAACGTTAGCGTCGGTTCGCATCGGTGGATCCCTAACTAACCGTTGTCGTAGGCGATCACGTCGCTCGCCTTTTCGGACACCATGTAGATGTTCGTCACGATGAAGACGCCGGGAATCCGCGGGAAGACCGACGCGTCGACCACGCGGAGGCTCCTCACGCCCCGCACGCGAAACCGGCTGTCGAGGACGGCCATGGGATCGCCGTGGGCGCCGATCGGACACGAGCAGGAGGCATGATGCCCCCAGGCTTCCCGCGCGATGAACGCGCGAATCGCCTGGTCGTCCGCCACGTCCGGCGACGGCCAGACCTCCCGCTTGAGCGCGCCCAACGCCGTGGCCCGGCGGTTGATCTCACGAACAAACTTCACGCCCTCGACCATGGCGTCCATGTCCTCCTGTTGGACGTCCGTGCCTTCGTGGAAATAGTGAAAATTGATTTCCGGCGGGTCTCGCGGATCCGTCGAACGCAGCCGGACGCAGCCCCCACGGTTGAGGGTGCGGGCGGTCAGAATCGCCCAGGTCAGAACGTTATGCGCCTTCGCGATGTCCCGGGAATAGCCCCGGTAGTAGCCTTTGAAATAGCCCGGCAGGGCAAAAATGAAGAGATCCGGCGCCGGCAGATCGGGACGCGATTTCTTCATTAATCCCAGGATGGCCGCATTGGTCGCGTAAAGGCCGGTCCCTTTCGCCCGCCACTCTTCCAACGCGGGGTCGGGCGCGCGGCCGGGGCCGGGCTCCCCCATGCTCAATCCCTGCAACAGGGGAAAATCGCGTTGCGCTTCCGAAATGATGCCGAGTTCGTACCGGTCCTGCAGATTGGTGCCGACGCCCGGCAAATGAACGCGCACGGGAATGGAAAACCTCCGTAACTCGTCGGCCGGGCCGATTCCGGACAATTTGAGCAACTGCGGCGTATTATAGGCCCCGCCGCACAAAACCACCTCGCGTCGGCAGCGGACCTCGCCGTCCTCGCCGGCGCTGGCACTCGGCTCCGGGTGGGCTCGGTAGAGATGCCTCCCTTTCAGGTAGCGCACGCCCACCGCCGTTGGCACGCCGGGGGCGCCGGGTTCGCGATCGAAGAGGATTTGAGTGACCAGGGTGTGGGTCTGGATCGTCAGCCGGTCAGGAAACTCCTGCTGCACCTGTCGCAGAAAGTCGCGGGGACCATTGCGCCGCCCGTCGCGCACCGCGATCGGGATCAGTGCCAGGCCCTCCGCGTTCCGTTGCATGGTCTGCCAGTCATTCGGATCGACCGGGGCGACCAGCCGATTCGCGAGGGCGGCGGCGACGATTCTCCGGCCATCGACCAAATCAGCGGCCTCGGCCACGGCGAATGCCGCGAGGATCTGGGCGAGCAACTCCGGATCTCTGATGGCGATGCGGGGATCGGCCATCGTCGTCGTCAGCCAGCCGTCAAACCCATGGCGTCCGGGATTGCCGTCGGGCGGCAGCCCAAGGAGCCGGCCGATCCAGTTGAGAATTGACCGGCGGGACTCCTTCGGCCGGGGCGAATAACCACAGCGTTCGAGCCGCTCAAAGTATTCGCGCATGCGGAAGCTGTTCCAGGAATCATCGCCCGTCAGCCCGGCGATCTCGTCCCAGTCCCCGCCCGGCCCGCAGAGCGTGATCATCGCGTTGTGCATCGTGCATCCGCCCACGGTGGCGGTGCGCGGATAGAACACGCCGTCGCGGGCCGCATCCCATTTCGAATCCGGCTGGCGCGGATGGGCGTAGTGTTTGACGAAGAACTCCCAGCTGATTTCCGCGTGCTCGGAGGCGTGCGCGTGAAACGCGGGAACCTGGCAGACTTCCGGTTCGTCCCAACCGCCCGCCTCGAGCACCAACACCCGGAAGCCCCGCCGCGCCAGATTGCCGGCGAGCGGTCCGCCGCCGGCGCCCGAGCCCACAATGATGAAATCGCATTCCGCATCGGGTGGGCGCGAGGTCGGCGGTAAAACAGGCATGGCGCAGGGAGGCTGGATGACGGGGGCCGGCGCGATTCCCGGTCCACCGGCGCCGCGCCCTCCAAAACCGTCAAAACGTCTTCAGCAATTCGATCAAATCGTTCCGTTCCTGATCGGTGAGGTCCCGGCCAAAGTAGTGGCCGCGATCCATCACCAGATCCGGCGAGTTGCTGATCGCGAGCAGTTGATTGGCGACGTCGTTCAGGGCCTGCTGCCGCTCTTCCGGCGTCGCGGATTCCTTCAACGCCGCCAGACGTTTGATCACCGCCCGAACGTTGCCCGGCATCCGGGCGTCTTCGGGATTAACATTGGCCAACAGATTGACGGGAGTGCCGGCCGGAATCGGCCCGACATTCAAATCCCCGAATCGGCCCGCAATGAAGTTCGCCCCAAAGCCCGCGACGACTGCCACGAGAATAATCAAGTAGCCGGCGTTCCGCCGCCATGTGATCCCGTCGCTCGTCAGCAAAACGAGCAGCGCGATCAGCAGCAGCACTGCCGGCGGGATCCAGGGGTGATCCACCACGAATCGCAGCGGGCCCATGGTCACGCCCGCGAGGAGTCCGCGCACGCTGCGCGCCGGAATGTGCAGGCGCGTGGCGGTCGGCGTGCGCCAGATCAGGCCATGATCCTGCAGATAACGCTCCGCCGTGGCCTGGTTGATGAGATGATCGAAATCGCGGGGCGGCCCCATGTTCCACCGCCGGGCCGCCGCCTCCTCGTCCGTCTTGCCCGGCGTCAGCAGCCGGTGAATCCCGTCTGCGAATGCCTCCATGCGTCCCTTGACCGACGGGTCGTTGTTAAACAAGCCCACGGTGTTGGTGTGCAGGTACGGCGCGGTGGCCCAGACGCTCACCAGACTTGGCGGCCGGTAATAGCCGCGGCCCCCGGCCGGCGCCGTCCACGGCTCGTCTTTTTGCGTGAAAGGATTCCAGTAGGTGATCTGCCCCACGGAGGGGAGCTCTTTGTACGTGTCAGAGGAATAGTCCTCCCAGATGTGGCCGGCGACGGCATTGCTGGCCATGGAACGGCCCGCCTCCGTCTTGATCACCGTCACCGGCACGCGGACCTCGCTGGAGAGGAAATTATCCTCCCAGAAATCCCGCTTTTCGACCTCGGCCAGCGCCCACTGGCGGTAGCCCGGGTCTTTCAATTGGTTGAGCAACTGATCGCCGGGAATCGCCTCGGGGCCCTTTGGCATGCCGTCGCGGCCGTTGGGCTGCTTGCTGGAATGGCAGATGATGCAGTGTTCCGCGAAGACCTTCCGCCCGGGTGCGAGTTCCGGCGCCCAGGAAACCCCCTCGCCTTTCACGTAGACGCTTCCGCCGGGAGCGTCCTTCAGGTGCATCGGCGCCGTCGCTTTGAGGAAGAACTTCGCCAGGTACTCCACGCGCAGCCGGTTGACCTGCCAGTAGACGGAGTTCTCCTCGCTATCCGCGATCCTGAACGGCTGCTGCTTCCGAAAACCTACGAGGGGATTGTGCAGCGTGATCCATCGTTCCGAAAACGTGCCGATGTTCAGATAGACGCGGGCCAGCGCCCCCCAGATACCCACCGAGTCGGCGCCCTCCAGCAGCACGTGCGGCACCGGCCGCGGATTGGCGTGCGCGTCGGGGGCCCCCGCCAGCACGATGGGGAGATATGCGGAGGCGGTGGAAACCTGCTCGAACGTATTGTGGCCGTAGCGGGCCTGGTAGGCCGCCGCATACGCCGGATCGCGATGCACCGTCAGGCCCGAGCGATCCAGCCGGGCCGCCACGTCCCAAATCCCGTTCATCGTATTCGGGTTGTTGATATTGTCGGAGGCGACGAGCGAGGTGTCGATCGTGCCGGGCGGCTGGCTGTCCAGCAGATGGTACACGAAGCTATCCGGCGTCAGCAGATTGCCGAAAACCGCCCGCGTCCGGAAATACTGGGCGCCAATGTTCGACGACAGGTTGGCCCACTGGGGCGCCTCGACATTCGCCGGGGGGTTGAGCGGATGCGGCGCCGCATGACAAAACGCGCACGTCATCCCCACGCGATACGGGCGGATCAGTTGCGGGTTGGTAAAATAGGCTTCATCCGCGCGGTACCTTTCGGGATCCCACTTCTTCCGCGCCGGTTCGTCGAACTGGGGATTGGGGAAAAGCCGCAGACCGACCATCCCGGATGAATAACCATAGACGTCCGGGCGCGGCTGCGGCGCGGTGGGATTTTCGGCCACGCGAATGTACAGACCGAATTGATCCGGCTGGTCCGGCGCCTTGGTGCCCGGCTCGATGATCAGGCCCGCCGGACCGAAACGCTTCCCTCCCCACGGGTCGCGCGGGGAGAAATCGACCAGCTTCAAGAGGTCCATGAACCCATAGCTGTTGCCGGCGAGCCAATCCCAGAAGACCTCGTTGCCGCCGCACCACATCAACCAGGTGTTGCGACCCTTGATCTCGTCTTCCGTCAGGTCCAGCGGGCGCAAGCCGCCGTGACCGTCCGCGACCATATCCATGTCATGGAAATAGTCGTAGCTGGCGGCGGGAAAATCGGCCGGCGTTTTCCCCAGGGCTTTCGCCTCGTCCACGATGGGTCTGGCAAAACCGACCGCCGTCCCAACAAGGCAGAGCCCTGCCACCCCGCCCGCAAAGTTGACATAAGAGTACTTACACCATGGCATAAGACTATCTTTTAGGCATTGTTTAGCGTTAGTCGAATAATATTTTGCGGGCGATATGAAAACCGGAGGCGCCGCCGCAGAACATAGCCGGATTTGCGGGATGAGCCGCGGGCCGGCGGCTGACCGAGGCCAGGGCAGGCGCCTCACCTCAAACTGATGCCCCGGCGTCATCGCCGATGGTCTGCGAGCGCAACGCGACGGGGGCGTCGCGACTCCATGAAATTTGCGGGCTAAAACATCGGCGGCATGTTAGCCCAGATGCCGCAACCAACTCCGCCCATGAGCGCCGCCGGCAAATCCGACCACAAAGGGCTGATCATTTTGTTCGTCCTCTTTCTCGCGATCGGCGGCGAGCTGAAGTACCAGTTCGTCTCCCGCCACTCCGCGCGATCCAGCCCCGACACAGCCGTCAAGATCGTTGAAGCGGTGCCGGTGACAGGGACCGCGGCGCGCCCAAAGCCGCCTTCCCCCGCCCCGGCCCCACCTTCCTCGAAGCCCGCTCAGCTTCCGCGCGAAGACCCGGCCGTTGCGATCCCGGTCGAGGCGTATCCGCGTCCAGTCGCGACATGGCTGGAGGCGCAGATTGAGCTCGCGCGCCGGGCATTCTCCTGCGGACCGATCGACGGGGTCGCCGGCTCCCAATCGATCGCCGCCCTGCGGGCCTTTCAGGAGAGCGCCGGACTTCCGCCGACCGGTCAGCTTGACGCGGAGACTCGCGGCCGCCTGGTTCTCTCCGCTCCGCCCCTGGCCCGGATATCGCTCACGACCGGGGATCTGGCCGGTCTGCAGCCGCTCAGCCCGACCTGGCTCGGCAAATCCCAGCAGACCGCCCTCGCTTATGAAAATGCCCTCGAGATGGCGGCGGAGCGGACGCATGCCCATCCCGCGCTCCTCCAGCAACTCAACCCGGCGCTCGACTGGACCGCCATCACGCCCGCGACGACCGTGCTGGCCCCCGCGGTGGGGCCCGTTGCGCTGCCGGGCAAGGCGGCCCTGCTCCACATCAGTCTGGAGGATCACATTCTGGAAGTCCGGGATGACGCCGGCAACCTGCTCGCGCACTTTCCGGTCAGCATCGCGCGCGAGGTCGCCAAGCGGCCGGCGGGCGAACTGCATGTGACCGTAGTGATTCCCAATCCTGATTACACGTTTGATCCCGACGTGTTTTCCGAGTCCGCGGAGGCCCGGGAACTGGGGCGCAAACTGGTCCTTCCGCCGGGTCCCAACAACCCGGTCGGCGTGGCGTGGATCGGGCTCGACCGCCCCGGCTACGGTATCCATGGCACCCCTACCCCGGAACTCGTGGGCCGCACCGAATCCCACGGCTGCTTCCGGCTCGCCAACTGGGACGCGCGGACACTCCTGGGTCTGGCCTGGGTGGGACTGCCGGTCATCGTGGAGCCGTAGCCAGCAAGTAAAAGAACCATGGTCTCCCTCATTTAATGACCGGTGTAGGAGCCTGCTTGCCCGTTCGACAGGCTCATCCTTCGACAGGACTTCGACGAGCTCAGTCGAGTCGCTCAGGATGACCCTGAGCACCGTCGAACGGGTCAGGGTCCCGAGCATGCTCGCGGTGAGCTTGTCGAAACCGTCGAGGGACAAGCGATCTTCCCTCGGTAATCGCGAACCAGCTTGCTCCGACAACAGCATGGGGCCGGCTGGGGGCCTTTATCCAGTCGGAGCACCAGTCCCGTGGCATCAGCCTTAGTGATGGCACTGTGCAGCGTGATTAGCCAGGCTTCGATCCGTCGTTTGGCCCTGAGCCCGCGGCCAAATTGCCTATCGTTGGCCTAATGCTCATAGCCGGAACACTCCCATGATTGCCGCCACTCTTCCGACCCGCGCCAATGCCGATCTGATCGAGGAATACTACCGTCGGTGGCTCGAAAACCCTGATTCCGTCGACCCGACCTGGCGCGCGTTCTTCCAGGGCTTCACCCTCGGCCTAAACGGGCAGATTCCAGTTCTCGCCGGTTCCGCTTCTGCGGCGCCCGCGCTGATCGACAGCCTCAAACAGTCGCAGGTTCACAGTCTCATCTACCATTACCGATCCATCGGCCACATCCAGGCCTACCTCGATCCGCTGCATGAACCGCCGGCGCCTTCCGCCCGCCTCGCGCTCAGTGAGTTCGGCCTTGTCGAGTCCGACCTCGAGACGTTCTTCGATGTCGGCCATTACCTCGACGGCGGCCAGATGCGCCTGGCCGACTTGATCGCCAGCCTGAAGCAGACCTACTGCGGCCCCATCGGCGTCGAGTATCTCCACATTCAGGACACGGAGATCCGGCGCTGGCTGCAAAACGCCATGGAGCCCCGGCGCAACCAGCCCAATTTCGACAAGGAGCAGAAGATCCGCATCCTGCGCCGCCTCCACAAAGCCGAGGTTTTTGAACACTTCCTGCAGACGAAGTATGTCGGCCAGAAACGATTCTCGCTCGAGGGCGGCGAGACCCTCATCCCGGCGCTCCACACCATCGTGGAACAATGCGCGGAGCTCCGCATCGACGAGATTGTCCTGGGCATGGCCCACCGCGGCCGGCTCAACGTGCTCGCCAACATCCTCCAGAAATCCATCCAGTTCATTTTCGAGGAATTCTCCGAGAACTTTGTTCCCGACACGGTGGCGGGCGACGGCGACGTGAAGTATCATCTCGGCTACGAAGCGGTTCTCGACACCCGTTCGGGCCGAAAGGTCGAAGTCCGTCTCGCCGCGAATCCTTCGCACCTCGAGGCCGTTGACCCGGTCGTGCAGGGCAAGGCCCGCGCCCGCCAGCGCCTGCGCGGCGATGTCGAGCGCCGGCGCGTTCTGCCGTTGCTCCTCCATGGCGACGCCGCGTTTGCCGCCCAGGGCACCGTCGCCGAGGTGCTCAATTTCTCGCAACTGCCGGGCTATCGCACGGGCGGCACGGTCCACTTCGTCATCAACAACCAGATCGGGTTCACCACCCTGCCGGTCGAGGCCCGCTCCAGCCGTTACTGCACGGACATCGCCAAGATGATTGAAGCACCGATTTTCCACGTCAACGGCGACGACCCGGAGGCCGTCTGCTATGTCGCCGGCCTCGCCCTCGATTTCCGGCAGCAGTTCCAGCGCGACGTCGTGATCGACATGGTCTGCTACCGCCGCCACGGGCACAACGAATCGGACGAGCCCGCGTTCACCCAGCCCCTGCTCTATCGCACCATCGCCGCTCATCCGCCCCCCTCGGCGATCCTCAGCCGGAAGCTGATCGCCGAAGGCACGATCACCGCCGCGGAATCCGACGCCATCAAGACCGAATACACCACGGTCCTGGAGGAGGCGCTCGCCCGCGCCCGCAAGAAGCTCGATCGCCAGATTGACGACGTGAAGCGCTTCGAGGGTTCCACGGCGATTTTCCAGCACGC
Organism: Opitutaceae bacterium; assembly: GCA_035648795.1. Lineage (GTDB taxonomy): Bacteria > Verrucomicrobiota > Verrucomicrobiia > Opitutales > Opitutaceae > Fen-1467. The sequence goes on along the minus strand of DASRKV010000032.1, from coordinate 29,112 downwards.
CGATTTCTTCGCGCCCGCCGCCACGGCCGTGCCGCCCGGATTGCTCGAGACCTGCGGGCGCGGCCTGACCCGCGTTCCGCCCAACTTCAAGCTCAACCCGAAGATCAAACGCCTCCTCGAAGCACGCGCCCAGGCGTTCCAAGAAGGCGGCCCCGTCGATTGGTCCTTCGGCGAGGCGCTCGCCTTTGGCACCTTGATGCTGGAAGGCACGCCCGTGCGCCTCTCCGGGCAGGACAGCGAGCGCGGCACCTTCAGCCAGCGCCACGCGGTGCTCTACGACATCGACACCCGCGAGCGCTACGTGCCCCTGCTCAACCTCGACGGGAAGCAGGCGCAATTCTGCGTCTACAATTCGTCGCTCTCCGAAACAGGCATCCTCGGCTTCGACTACGGCTACAGCCTGGAGTATCCGCAGATGCTCTGCCTCTGGGAAGCGCAGTTCGGCGACTTCGCCAACGGTGCGCAGACGATCATCGACCAGTTCATCTCCTGCTCCGAATCGAAATGGCAACGGGTGAGCGGCATCGTGCTCCTCCTGCCTCATGGTTACGAAGGTCAGGGCCCGGAACACTCCTCGGCGCGGCTCGAGCGCTTCCTTCAGTTGAGCGCGGAAGGCAACTGGCAGGTGTGCAATCTCACCACCCCCGCGCAATACTTCCACGCGTTGCGCCGCCAGATGCGCCGCGAGTTCCGCAAGCCGCTGGTCGTGATGTCCCCCAAGAGCCTCCTCCGCCACCCCCGCGCGACGTCCCGCCTCGAAGAGTTCACCGCGGGCCGCTTCCACGAAATCATCGACGATCCGCGCTGGTCCGGTTCCGGGCCGGCGGATTCGGCCGCGCCGCCCCCCCCGGGGCAGGTGGAGCGGCTGATCCTTTGCTCGGGCAAGGTCTATTACGACCTCGTGGAGTATCGCGAAAAGAACCAGATCGCCGATGCCGCCATCGTGCGCCTCGAACAACTCTATCCGCTCCACCGCAACCGCCTGGCCGAGCTCGTCGACAAATACGACACCGCCACCCTGGTCTGGTGTCAGGAGGAGTCACAGAACATGGGCGCATGGACTTATCTCGCGCCGCAGCTTGAACACATCTTCGGCCACAAGGCGTTCTATGCCGGCCGCGACGCCAGCGCTTCGCCCGCCGTCGGCCACCTCGCGCGCCACCGGTTTGAACAGGCCGCCCTGATCCGGGCCGCTTTCGGAGTCTGAGATCAACCTCATGCAGTCGGGACAATTCTTATACGTATTTCTGCTAACTGTCCCGCGCGGCATTGTAGGGCGGGGTCGCCGCACCCCGCCGGGTCGGGAGGCGGCGGCATCCGGCGGTCCCGCCCTCCATCCAATTGCAGATTCCCGTCTGAGATAATCTTGAAAAACAGGGGCAACGGGCGAATCTCCAATCCCGTCTCCCTCGATTTCTGCCCGGCGACTTCCGGATTTCGTTCTTCCGCTCATGCCCACCCTCGACGTCAAGATCCCCTCCCTGGGCGAATCGATCACCGGCGGCGTGCTCGCCAAATGGCACGTGAAAGAGGGTGACTTCGTGAAGAAGGATCAGCCGCTCTTCGAATTGGAGACGGACAAGATCACCACGGAAGGCACGGCCGAAGCCGCCGGGCGCGTCGCGCTCAAGGTGGCCGCTGGCGCCGAAGTCAAGATCGGCCAGTTGGTCGCCGTGATCGAAACAGGGGAGCACACGCAGGACACGGGAGCATCCGGCGCCGCGGTTCCAACCGGACCGGTCCGGGCGCCCGCGTCCGATGTCCCGGTTCCTCCGTCGGTCCGCCGTCTTGCCGCCGAAAGCGGGGTCGATCCCGCCGCGGTGGCCGGCACGGGCAAGGGAGGCCGCGTCACCAAGAGCGACATGCTGGCGGCGGCGGAAACCGGACACCAGCTACCGGATACCGGAAAGGCATCCACCGAGCCTGTCCGCCCTCAGCCAGAACCTATCCAGTCTCCGGCAGAACCTATCCGGTCTCCGGTTTCCACTTTCCCAAATCGAACGACCCGCCGGAAGCTCTCGCCCCTTCGCCTGCGGCTCGCCCAGCGCCTCGTGCAGGCCCAGCACGACGCGGCGATGCTCACCACCTTTAACGAGGTCGACATGTCTGCGGTGCGCGAGCTCCGCGCGAGGCACCAGGAGGAATTCACCCGGAAACACGGCGTGAAGCTCGGCTTCATGTCATTCTTCGTCAAAGCGGTGGTGCACGCCTTGCAGGAGGTCCCAACCGTCAACGCCCAGATCGAGGGCGACACCCTGGTCGAAAACCATTTCTACGACATCGGCGTCGCCGTCTCCACCGACCGCGGCCTTATGGTTCCCGTCTTGCGCGACTGCGAACGGGTGGGATTCGCCGAGATCGAGAGGCAACTCGCCGGCGCCGCCCAGAAAGCCCGCGAGGGCAAGATCACGCTGGCCGACCTCGACGGCGGCGTCTTCACGATCACCAATGGCGGCGTCTTCGGATCCCTCCTCTCGACGCCCATCCTCAACGCGCCGCAATGCGCCATTCTCGGCATGCACGCCATCCAGGACCGCCCGGTCGCGGTGAGTGGCCAGGTGGTCATCCGGCCGATGATGTATGTCGCGCTGAGCTACGACCACCGGATCGTTGACGGTCGCGACGCGGTGACGTTCCTCGTGCGTCTGAAGCAGGCCATCGAGGATCCCGCGCGGCTCCTGCTCAGCGTGTGATTGTTCCCACGGATCGCCCCATTTTCTTGTGACTTCTCGTGCCTTTTCGTGGCCAGAGGCCGGTGGCTGCGAGCGCCAGCGAGCGGCGCCTCCCCGGCTCCGCCACTAACCACCGGCGCGCGGCCACCAAAACCATCTGATTCTTCTTATGGATTCATTTGACGTTGCCATCATCGGCGCCGGGCCCGGCGGTTACGTGTGCGCATTCCGCGCCGCGCAACTCGGCCTCAAGGTCGCTCTCCTCGAAAAACGCCCGACCCTCGGGGGCACCTGCCTCAACGTCGGCTGCATTCCCAGCAAGGCGCTGCTGCAACTGAGCGAGCATTTCGCCTGGGCTAAAAACCAGGCCGCCGCCAGCGGCATCCTGTTGTCCGGGGTCGGACTCGACCTGCCGACGTTGATGAAGAAAAAGGACGGCGTGGTCCAAAGGCTCGTCGGCGGCGCCGCCCAACTCGCGAAGGCGCGCAAGGTCGCCGTGTTCAGCGGTCAAGCCGCGCTGGCCGGCAATGGCAGGGTCATGGTGACCGCTTCAGGCCCCGGTAGTGCCACGACAGAAATCGCGGCGCGAAATATCGTCGTCGCCTCCGGGTCCGTCCCCGCCGAACTCTCTTTCCTGCCCTTCGACCGGCAGACCGTCGTGTCTTCCGACGAGGCGATCGCGTTCGATTCCGTCCCGCAGCGTCTCGTCGTGGTGGGCGGCGGCGCCATCGGGCTCGAACTCGGCTCCGTGTGGTCCCGGCTCGGCTCTGACGTAACGGTGGTCGAATTTCTCCCCAAGATCGCCGCCAGTTACGATGACGATGTCGTGCGCCTGCTGACGCGTCTGCTCGCCAAGGAGGGCCTGAAGATCGAGGTCAACGCCCGGATCACCGGGTTGAAGGAACCGGCGCCGAATCCTTCATCCCGGGGAGCCAGGCCGGCGGTGTTGCTCGCGGAACGAGAGGGCAAGCCGATGGAGTTCCCGGCGGACAAGATCCTTGTTTCCGTCGGCCGCCACCCCGTCACGGAGAATCTCGGGCTCGAAAAGGTCGGCATCGAGCTCGACGAAAAGAAACGCATCCGGGTCGACGACCACTTGCGCACGTCCGTCCCCGGGGTTTGGGCGATCGGTGACGTGGTCGCCGGGCCGATGCTGGCGCACAAGGCCGAGGAAGACGGCATCGCGGTCGCCGAGTGGATCGCCGGCAAATCCGGTCATGTCGACTGGAACCTGGTGCCGGCGATCATCTACACCGATCCCGAGGTCGCGGCGGTCGGCCTCGGCGAGGACGGCGCCAAGGCGAAAGGCATCGACGTGCGCCTCGGGAAGTTCTTCTTTGCCGCCAACGGGCGGGCCCTCGCCGCCGACGCCATCGATGGTTTCGTGAAGATCGTCGCCGATGCGAAGAGCGACCGCATTCTCGGCGCGCAGATCATCGGTCGTGGCGCCTCCGAACTCATCGCGGAAGTCGTCGCCCATATGGAATACGGTGGCAGCGCCGAAGACCTGGGCCGCACCATTCACGCCCATCCCACCCTCAGCGAGGCGGTCAAGGAAGCCGGTTTGGCCGTGAGCAAGTCAGCTCTTCACGCACTGTGATCTGTTGGATCGGCTCTTAATGCGATCCCGCTTCCGCCGCTGTTCCACTGCTGCCGCGGCCCAGATAGGCGATGCGCCATACGGTGCCGTTGGCGTCGTCCGTCACCAGCAGCGCGCCGTCGCGGGCCACGGCTACACCCACCGGCCGGCCCCAGACATGGCGGTCGTCGATCACGAAACCCGTGACGAAATCTTCGTAGTCACCCGTCGGAACACCATTCCTGAATCGCACGCGAACGACCTTGCTGCCGGTGCGGATGCTGCGATTCCAGGATCCGTGAAAAGCCGCAAATATGTCCCCGCGGTACTCGGCGGGAAACACCGCCACTCCCGCCGTGGCCGCATAGAACACCATTTGCAATGACGCCGAATGGGGCTGCAACAGGACGTCGGGAACGATGACGTGGCCGGCAAGATCGGGCCTTTCACCAGCGTGGCGTGGGTCTTCATGGCTTCCCAGGTAATACCACGGCCAGCCGTAAAATCCGCCCTCGCGCACATGAGTGATGTAATCCGGCACCAAGTCGTCGCCCAGGGCGTCGCGCTCGTTGGTCGACGCCCACAGCTCTCCGGTGGCCGGGTTCACGGCCAGTCCCACCGCATTGCGGATTCCGGTCGCAAACATCCGCGCGGGCTGGCGGCCTTCGGGATCAGTCGCCAGGATGTCGGCCCGTCTTGCCTCGAAGCCCCAGGCCGCGCCCAACCCGTGTGCAGCCACCCAAGGCCGGATCTCGGCCGGAGATTTCGCCGGCATGGTTTCCGCGACGTTCGATCCGGAACCGACCGAGATGAACATGCGCCGGCCGTCCAGGGAAAACGCGACGTCGCGCGTCGTATGCCCGCCCGTGGACTCGGCGAGGCTGGGCACGACAACCTCGGCGGGACCACGCGCGGTGAGGTCGCCGTTGCGGTAGGAAAAACGGACCACGGAATTAAGGTTGGCCACATAGATCCACCGCGGATCCGGGCCGAGAGGATAGAACGCGATGCCAAACGGCCCGCGAAGGCCATCCGCAAAGACCGCCATCTGGGAGGGATGGTTTGCGCCATCCGTGGCCCGAAGCACCCGGACACGGTCTCTGCCGGTCTCCGCGATGAAAATGTCCCCGTTGGGCGCGACGCGCATCAGCCGGGGCCCAGACAAACCGGAGGCGAACAACTGAACGGCGAAGCCCGAAGGAACCGACAAGGCGGCGCCCGATGGTCGGTCGACAACGGTGGGCGAGTTCCCGGCCGAGGTCGTAGCGTAAGGCGCGGGCAGCATTTCGAGCGAGATGGAATGCCGAATGCCGGGTCCGTCATTGCGCCAATCGCCGCGATCGGATCTGCCAACGGCGGGGAAAACGACCGGCGCAGCGCCCGCCGCTCCCACAACCGCCTCTACGCGGGGCAAAGTCCCGAGGAACGCAATGAGATCCCGGCGATCGGTTGAGTCCGAAACCGCCGCCGCCATCGCGGTTCCGGGAACCAAAATCTGCGGGCCCGCGAGAAACCGGTCCAACGTGCCGGCATCCCACGTGAGATCGGACGCCTGCAGCGCCTTCGTGTAGCTGAAGTTCGCGAGAGAAGCGGCGTGGCGCCCCACGATACCAGCAAGGAGGGGCCCCTGTCCGGCGGCGACCTGCTTTTCCAGGGCGGTGGCGTGGCAAAGCGCGCAGCTCTGCTGGAACAGGGTCCGGCCCCGGACGGAGTCGCCCAAGGATTGATCCGGACCCGCCGCCCGGCTCACCGCGCCCAAAGCGCCGGAGATTAAACCGAGACGAAGCGCGGAAAGGCAAATCCGACGCAGGAACGAGGCCGACGTCTCATTCATAGGCAAATCCATTGATTGGTCCCAGACAGGATGACTACGATGGGCAGCCGCTTAAACTGGTCAATCTCAGGCGTCATCGGGCGAAGATGCTCCCGCCTCTCGTGGAAACTTCTCCTGCACCTTGCTGAGATTCTCCGGCAACACAAACCACTCTCCAATTCGACGCGCAGATCATCGGCCACCGGCGCGTCCGAACTCATCGCGGAAATCGTCGCCCACAGGGTGTACGGTGGCAGCGCCGCGGACTTGGGCCGCACCATTCACGCGCATCTGCTCAAGAACTCCAAAGCCTGAACCTGTAGAATCGGTCCCTGCCTTTGGTGGCGGCGTCAGCCGCGGTATGAAACAACCGATTCAGCCGCCCGGGCGCAACTGCGGGAAGAGAATCACGTCGCGGATGCTGTCCGCGCCGGTGAGCAGGATGCAGAGGCGGTCGATGCCCACGCCCATGCCTCCGGCTGGGGGCATCCCGTATTCGAGGGCGAGCAGGAAATCCCGATCGATGTTCTGTTTCTCCTCCCCGGCCTGGGCCTCGAACATCTCGCGCTGGACGAAAGGATCGTTCTGCTCCGAATAGGCCGGCGCGATCTCCATCCCCCCGATCGTGAGTTCGAACACGTCGAGGGTCGTGGGATCTTCGCGATTGATCTTGGCCAGCGGACAGAGTTCCTTCGGCAGGTTGAGGACGAACGTCGGCTGGATGAGGGTCGGCTCGATCCGCTTGGCAAAGATCTCGTTGGTGATTTCGAACTCCTCCCAGTGCGGTTCGATCTTCAGTCCGAGTTTTTCGGCCGCGGCCACCTTCTCCGTCTTGCTCCGGCCAAACCATTCCGCATCGCCCGTCTCCGCGATGATGAGATCCTTGTATTTCACCTCGCGCCAGTCGCCGCCAAAGTTGATCACCTGCCCGCTCGGAGCGTGTTTGATCTCGCACGTGCCGAGCACGTCGCGGCAGAGGGTCGTCAGCAGGTCCCGGATCAGGAGCATCATGCCGCGATGGTCGGAGTAGGCCTGGTAGACCTCGAGCATCGTGAACTCCGGGTTGTGCTTCCGCGAGATCCCCTCGTTGCGAAAGTTGCGGCCGATCTCGAACACGCGGTCCCAGCCGCCCACGAGCATGCGCTTCAGGTAGAGTTCGAGCGAGATCCGCAGGTAGAAATCGCAGCCGAGGGCATTATGGTGGGTGGTGAAGGGCTTGGCCGCCGCGCCGCCGGCCACGGACTGCAGGATCGGCGTTTCCAGCTCGATGAACTGGCGGTCCTCGAGAAAACGGCGGATCGCGGTCACGATCCGGCTGCGCTGCAACAGCCGCCGGCGCGACTCGTCGTTGACGATGACATCGAGGTAGCGCTGGCGGTAGACCTGCTCCGGATCGGTGAGACCGTGCCACTTTTCCGGCAGCGGCCGCAGCGCCTTCGCCAGGAGCACGTAGCGCTCGACCCGCACGGTGATTTCGCCGGCCCTCGTCTTGAAGAGCGTGCCTTCGGCGCCGATGATGTCGCCCAGGTCGAGCTTCCGGAAGGCGGCGTAGGCCTCGTCGCCCAGCACGTCTTTCTTCACGTAGAGCTGGAGCAGGCCCTGCTGGTCCAGGATCTTGACGAACTGGCTCTTGCCCATGTCGCGCATGACCAGCAGACGGCCCGCGATCTTCACCGGCACGACGTTTTCCTGTCCCTCGACATAAAGTTTGAGCGCCTCCCCGGAGAAATGCGTCGGCGAAAAAGCCGCGCGGAAGGGATCGATTCCCGCCGCGCGCAGGTCCTGCAGCTTCTTCAGGCGCACGGCATACTGGTCGTGGGTGATTTCGCTCGGAATCTCACTCATGGAACCGCGCACGGTGCCATGCGGGGGCCGCGTGGGCAATGGGAAACTGTGGGAGCCGCGGCACTGGCCCGACCATTCTCTGGCGAAGTTACGCGGCCAGAACCCATGTGGAAATCAGGAAAGCAGGATCCAGATTCTTGTATCCAAACCGGTCCCAGAGCGCACGGAGGCACGGAAGGAGGCCACGGAGAACTACCCGGCAAGGATCGGAACGTGGCAAATTCCAACCACGGCCGGGACGCCCGCGCCACTACCATTTCCCTACGCACACAGCAGCACCAGAACGACCGAGCCGATGGTCACGGCAAGCGCCAGGAGGAGGATCTGTGACGCCCAGCGCAATGCGCGGCGCTGGCGGTGCACGCCTCGCGTCGCCCGCCACAACGCGGCGGAGGCACGGCGGATCATCTCCTCGTTCAGCGCCGATCGGAATGCGGCGTCAAACTGCGCAGCCGATTCAAAGTTCTCGGCGGTCTCATCGAGATCAAAGAAGAGCGCCTCGGATGCCTGACCGGAGACCGCGGGTCGTGCCCGTGCGAAGTCGCGCATCGCCCAGATCGCGGCCACCACCGATGCGAGGATAAACAATCCGTTCCCGGCCAGCCAAAAACGCACCACAACCCCTACGAGGCCGCCGATCGATTCGCTGCCGACCACCACGTAGAGCAAAATGACCAGCGCCACAAGCAGCCCAACGTTGGCCGCGACCAAGCCCGCGGCCTGCAACCCGATCGAAGCCCGCCGGCGGTCGCAACGCCCAAGCAGACTGCGGGCCAGCGCATAACGCTCTTCCCGCCGCCGCTGGATGTCGCTGGCGTTTAGGAGAGAGCCCGCGGGCGCGACCGGGACTGGCGGCGGTGCGCGGAACGCGCCCGTCGGCACCGGTGGTCGCGGCAACGCCGGTCGTCCGTCGCTATTCCATCGCCACATTCTGGCAGGCGATCTCAATCATTTCGATCAGAGTTCCGCCGTCCTGGCCGTCGAGCGGAGAAAACCCGTACCGCACGGGCAGGGCGCCGGTAATGTGCCACGCTGCAACATTGGCAGTCCGGTCTTCAGTCTGCAGCGTGATCGTCCCATTGCGCTTCGCATTCGGCTGCCCGGTGGCGGCATCCTTCCACCAATTGTAGAGATCCAAGCCGCCATGAAAACCGCGTTTGAGGACCAGCGTCCCAAAATGCGGACGTTTGGCGACCGGAGTGCTCTGGAGCAAAACATCACCGCCTTCGCGGTACTCGGTTTGATCGAGGATCAAGTCCGGCAGCTGGGCGACGAGGAAGCCGGGCTTGTTGATGTTATCGATTTCCACCAGGAACTGCGCGTTGCCGTAGGGAGTATCTCGATAGATTGCCATGATCTTTAATTGGGGTCTGAGGCAATGGATTGTGGCCGGATAGAGGTAAAGTTCCTCGGGGCAAGCCCCGAGGCATTGCGAAACAGCGGGCGACATTCATCCTTGAAGCAATCTCCGAAGGATTCTGTCGTCCACAGGCTAAAGTCGAGTGGATTTTAGCTGGTGAAATCGGCGCCCGAATTGTTGACGGACGAGACGGCGCCACGGGTTTTTTGAGCCGCCCCAAAAAGACCCGAGAACGCGCAAAGAGCATGCCGTCTCCTTTCGTGGTTGATGGCGCCTCTTCGTAGCCACCAGATTCTGGTTTCATCGCGGCACGCCAGCCGGCGCCTCCACGCTTGCGCGGGCGCGACCATTCGATCATCCTGCCTGCCACGTCCCCCGTGTCGAATCTCGTTCCGTCAATCGTGGTGAGCGCCTGCCTCGGCGCGCTGGTGGGCTTGATCCGCCAGTGGAGCGACCAGAAATTATCTCCCAGCGGAGAAGCGGATTTCGGTGGCGTCCGCACCTATACGTTCTGGGCCATCCTGGGCTGCGTCGCCGCTTTCCTCAGCCAGAACTATGCCGCCGCCGTGCTGCCGATCGTGATCGCTTTGGTTGGCATTCACCTCACCGCCCTGCATCTCAAGAACACCGGCGGCTCCCACCCGGGCAGCACCACGTTTGCCGCGTCGCTCCTGACCTGTCTGCTCGGAGCCCTCGTGCAATGGGAATACACCCAGGCCGCCATCCTCGTGGCCGCCGCCACCGCGGTCATGATCGGTCTCAAGCAGCCGATCCACGCCTGGACGCGCGCTTTCACCGTCGATGACATCCGCGCGACGCTGCAGTTCGTGGCCACCACCGGCGTGGTGCTGCCGCTGGTGCCGAACCGGAATTTCGGCCCGTTCGACGCCTTCAACCCCTATTCGACGTGGCTGATGGTCGTGCTCATCTCCGGCATGGGATTCGCCGGCTACATCATGATGCGGCTGCTCGGCGCCAAAGCGGGCATTTCCATCACCGGCCTGGTGGGCGGGGTCGCGTCGAGCACGGCCACCACGCTCGCTTTCAGCCGCCGCAGCAAGGACGACCCGACGCTGTCCGCCAGCTACGCCCTGGCCGTGATCGTGGCCTGCACCGTCATGCTGGCGCGCATTCTCGTGGTGATCGGCGTCATCAATCGCGAGCTGGCGATTTCGCTGATCGTGCCGTTTGCGCTCATGGCGGTGCCCGGGATCGCCTTCGGGCTGTGGGTCTGGCTGTTCAACCGTCCGACGAAAAACGACGTCGCGACGCCCCACCTGCACAATCCGTTGAGCCTCGCCATTGCCATCAAGTTCGGAGTCATCTACGCCGCGGTCTCCTTCCTGGTGAAGGCCGCCACGCATTTCAAACTGCATGGTGGCCTGCTGTCCCTCAGTTTCATCTCCGGCCTCACCGACACGGATGCGATCTCCCTGCTCATGGCGAACAGTCGGAATGACTCCAGCGTCGCGCCCTTGCTCGCCACGCGGTCGGTCATCCTGGCCGTGATTGGCAATTCCGTCCTGAAAGGTTGTTTTGCGCTCTCGCTCGGCTCGCCCCGTTTACGCCGGCAGGTGGCGCTCGTGCTCGGACTCACGATCGCCGTCGGCGCCGCCAGTTTATGGCTGGTGGGGTAAAAGCCACGCGGCGGACGAAGTCCCGCGCGGCACCAGGCCGGATGTTTTCCACCGCGGCGGAGGCAGCGGCCCAGGCCGTGGCGCCGGTCTTGGCCGTAACGATGCAGTCCCAAACCGCAAAACGCGCTTTGCGCCGGACGGAAAGAAACCTCGGCTGGGGTGTAGCGGCGAGCGCCAGCGAGCGGATTTGGGATCGACCATCCGCTCGCGGCTACCAATCAAGCGGTGTTTCCTTGGAGCCGCCCGAGCCGGCACGGCGACTTGCGCTGCAGGCATCGCCGCGTGGTGAAACATCCGGGCCGGGAGTTGCGAGATCCTGACTCCTGGCAATAATCGTCTTCACCATGGCTGCCGCAACTGCCGCTCCTGTGCTCCCCTGGCCCGTCTCCAGCCGCCCGGAGCGGACTGCGCCGGTCACCATTGACTGGGGACGCACGCGCTATTCCGCGGCCTGGCGCCAACAGGAGGCGTTGGTGGCGCAGCGGCTCGCCGGCGAAGTCGGCGACACCCTCGTTTTCACCGAGCACGAGCCGGTGTACACCCTCGGCGTCCGGCCCGGCGCCGCGCGCAATCTCGTGTGGGATACCGCCGAACTCGCCCGCCGCGGCATCGAGTTGGTGGAGACGAACCGCGGCGGCGACATCACCTATCACGGTCCCGGGCAGATCGTCGGCTATCCGATCGTCAGTCTGAACCTGCACCAGGATCTTCACGCCTACCTGCGTTTTCTCGAACAGGTGCTCATCCACTCGCTGGGCAGCCTCGGTCTCGCCGCGGCCCGGCGGCCGGGCAAGACCGGCATCTGGCTTGGTTCCCGGAAGATCGCCGCGATCGGCGTGGCGGTGAAACGCTGGGTGACCTTCCACGGCTTCGCGCTCAACGTGAACAACGACCTAGGGCCGTTCGCCGGCATCGTGCCGTGCGGTATCACCGACGGCACCGTCACCTCGATCCGGCAGGAACTGGGCCGCGCGTTCGACCTCGCGGAGGTGAAACAGGTGCTTGCCGCCGAGTTCTGGACGCAATTCAAGATTTTTCTGGCAGAGGGCAAAAAAGAAAACGCCGGCACTGCGGCTGCCTCCCCTTCGTAGCCGAAAGTCCGATCCTTGGTTCTCCGGACTGGAATCATGCTCGCCAAACCTCGTTTCCTCCGTTTCCTTCCGTAAAAATGCAGGTGTCGCACAAACCATCCTGGCTCCGGGCCAGGCTTCCGAACGGCCCGGGCTACGCCGCCGTCCGCCAACTCATCGATAGCGAGGGCCTGCATACCGTCTGCCAGAGCGCCCAATGTCCGAACCTCGGCGAATGCTGGTCGCGCGGCACCGCCACGGTGATGATCCTCGGCAACATCTGCACCCGGTCGTGCAACTTCTGCGCCATCCAGACCGGCCGCCCGACGGAACTGGATTTTGGCGAGCCGGCGCGCGTGGCCGAGGCCGTGGCCCGCATGAATCTCCGCCACGTCGTGATCACCAGCGTCGCCCGCGATGAACTCGCGGACGGCGGAGCGGGCGTCTGGGCCGCCACGATTCGCGCCGTGCGCCACCGCAATCCGCAGACCGCCATCGAAGTCCTGGTGCCCGACTTCAAGGGCCACCTGCCGGACGTCGACACGGTGCTCGAGGCGCGACCGGACATTTTCAACCACAATGTCGAGACCGTGGAACGGCTCCAGAAGCCGGTGCGGGTTCAGGCGCGCTACGACCGCAGCCGCACGGTGCTGCGCCACGCCAAGGCGCGCGGTTTCACCATCAAGACCGGAATCATGCTGGGCTTGGGGGAACGGCGCGAGGAGATCGAGCAAACGCTGCGCGACCTGGTCAGCGACCGGGTGGAGATCCTCACCATCGGGCAGTACCTGCAACCCACGGCGCAACATCTGCCGGTGGATCGCTGGGTGACGCCGGAGGAGTTCCAGCAATGGAAGCAATTCGGCCTGTCGGTCGGCTTCGGCGTCGTGGAGAGCGGTCCGCTCGTGCGGTCGAGCTATCACGCCGACGAACAGTCGCAGAAGTACACCGGCTTCGAGCACCTGAATACGCAGAACGCGCTGGCCTCGGCCTGAGCGGGACTCATGCAGCCGGACTACGGTTTTCTTGATGAAGCCGCGGCGCCAGACGGTGGAGCCCGCCGTCCCTGGCGGGCTTTGAATTTCGTCATCGAAAAACCCGCCGGGACGGCGAGTTCCACCTTGGTCAACTGAATCGTTCCGCCTGAGGCGGCCGGCGGGAATTGACCGTCCCCGTTCAGAGCACCCCGAAAATCTGCTGCAGGACGGTCTCGAGGTCGCGGACGGGGATATGCTCCGAACCGCGCCGTTGCACGAGGGCCTTGGCGCGGTGCTGCGCCACCGAGACCTGGTCCACGCGCAGGATCGTCACCTGATTGATCGGTTGACCCAGGACTTCCATCGGAGTGAGGGGACGCCAGGAGAACGGCAGACCAGTCCAATCGCATTGGATCTCCCACCCGCCGATGGGACCCGCCGGCAGCGGCGCACGAAGCAGGCTGGGATAGCGGAGAATGAAATCCGGCACCTTGCGCGTCACGATGCGCAACGTCACCTGGGCCTTCATCTGCTCGAAATAGTCCTGAAAATTGTCCACCTCGTGCCCGCGCCATTTATTGAAGAAATCGAGGGGATCGAATCCCATCAGATTGAAGCCGTTCCACAAGCCGTGCTCATTGGGGCTCCCGAATCTCCGCCCGTTGTACCAGCTCTGAAAATCGCGGGTGACCATCACGCCGATTTCGAAATGCAGATGGGCGCGATCGCGCGGGATCGGGGTGCCGTTCGTGGTGTGCCCCATGATCGCGATCGCCTGGCCGCGCTCCACGCGGGCGCCCTCCCTGACGCCCGGCAGCACCCTGGCGAGATGGGCGTAGAGCGTGTAAACCGCGGGCGTGGCCTCGGGGTGCTCGAGGACGATGTAGCGGCCGTAATTGCTATTCCCAGGATGGTTGCTCACGTACCGCACGACGCCGGGTAGCACCGCGAACACCTGGTCCGTCGGTTCTCCGTGTCGATCGCGCCCCATCGCTTTGATGTCAATCCCCTCGTGGAACTGGGTGCCGTTGCTCCGCACACCACCGAAACAACCCGAAAGCGGCTCTCCCGACCCGGTGGGTTGGATGAATGCGCTGATTGGCTGTCCCTCCTCCCAGGCCTTGTTCGGCGTGGGCCAGAGGATTTCGAGACGGTCGTGGGCCGCCGCGGCGATGGCGGCCACCAAGGCAAGCATGAAGATGAGAATGCAGCGCACGGGTTTGACCTACGTCAGTGACAGAAAGCCGCCGTGATGTTCAAACCGATTCGCGTGACCGGGGGTTGAGGCTCCGGGCCTTTTGTTTCCTTGAACTGGGAAGCCTGTCGCGATCAGGCCAAGCTGTCGACCGGGACGATATAGTCGGACCATGTTCAAGCCAGAGAAGCCGTGGCGCCAAACGGTGGAGCCCGCCGTCCCTGGCGGGCTTTGAACTTCGCTATCGAAAAACCCGCCGGGACGGCGGGTTCCACCTTGGTCAACTGAATCGTTCCGGCTCAAGCGTGAAGATGTAGTTCAAACCGCAGAAGGCGTTCTGCGATCGACCGCAAGAAGTCTTGGGGAGTAGCCGCGAGCGCCAGCGAGTGAACAGCCAATCCCAAATCCGCTCGCTGGCGCTCGCGGCTACGAGCACCCGAGGCGCCTTCGCCGCTAATCGAACGCGTCCATGATCTGGCCGCCCACCGCGTCCGCCACGAGGCGTCCCCGCAACGTGAGCCGCAGCCCGCCGCCCTCGATTACCGCAAATCCTTCTTGCACCAACCGTTCCGCCAGGGCGTCGACTTTCTCCCAGGGCGCCTCGGGAAACCGCGTCCGCAGCGCCGGCAGCGCCACGCCTTCGTTCATGCGCAGGCCGAAGATCAGGCTGTCCTCGGCCAGGATTCGCGGCGTCAATGCCACCGGTTCTGTCAGCGCCCGGCGGCCCGCCGCGAGGTCCGTCCGCCACTGCGCCAGGTCGGCCACGTTGGAACTCCGCCAGCCGGCGTATTGCGAAGCCGCCGACGGCCCGAGCCCGACCCATTCCGCCATGCGCCAGGTGTTCAGATTGTGGCGGCATTGGTGGCCGGCGCGCGCGAAATTCGAGATTTCATACTGCGCATAACCCGCCGCTTCGAGCCGCTCCCAGGCCTCGGTGTAGAACGCCGCCTCCTTTTCCACGTCGAGGCGCACGCGACCCTGCGAGAGCTTCACGAAGAGCGCGGTGTCCTCCTCAAAGGTCAGGCAATAGGTCGAGATGTGGTCGGGCTGGAATTCCATCGCCGCATCCAGGTCCGCGCGCCAGGCCTCAAGGGTCTGGCCCGGAATCGCGAAGATCAGGTCGAAGTTGACGCTGGCAAAACCCGCGGCGCGCACCCACGCATAGGCCCGCAACGCCTGCTGCCGGGTGTGCTGGCGGCCCAAGGCCTCCAGCAATGCCGGTTGGAAGCTCTGCACGCCCATCGAAATACGGGTCACCCCCAGGTCTTTCAACGCCGCCAATCGTTGCGGCGTGACCGAGGCAGGCGCCATCTCGACACTCCACTCCCCCGGACGGCCGCCACCCTGGCGCAAGACGACTTCACCCAGCTCCGTCAGGGCGCGCGGCGCCAGCATTCCGGGAGTGCCGCCGCCCCAGAAGACGGTGTCCGCCGGGCGGTTCCACACCACCAGATCGGCCTCGCGCGCAACCCCGGCAAGGAACCCACGCACGGTTTCCGCTGTCGGCTGGGTCTGGTAAAACGCGCAATAATCACAGGTGGTTGCACAGAAAGGCACATGGACATAGAGGCCCAGTGGCGGTGGGCCCTGAGCTTTTGCTTGCGCTGGAGCGAGTTCGAGCATTACAAGAGCCGCTGTTGGGCTGCCGTAGCAACTGCCGACTTCCCTTTCGAAATCCAACTCACATGACACGTCTCTCTCAAGCGAGAAGAATATTCCCCGGCTTCGCCGCCGCCACCGCCCTGCTCCTGCTCGCGGGCTGCAATCTCACGATCACCAATCTCACGCCCGACGTGTTGCGCGAGAATCCTTCGCAACTGTACACGATCACGGCGCGGGTGACGCCGACCTCGCGCACTCTGGACCGCTCGAGCCTGCAGGTCAGGGCCATCATCGACGGGCAGGACCAGCCGATGAAGAAGAGCGCGCTGACGAACGACGTGTACGAATACGACTATCCGCTTCCTCCGGGGCGCGATGACGCGGCGTATTATTTCCTGGTTCGCTATCGTTTCAATTCGGATACCCCGGCGAAATCAGACGAGATGTACACGGAGGTCCATCATTTCAAGGTCGAGCGACGCTATGCCCTGCCGCTCGAGGCCAACCGCGGCCCGGTCGGCGCGCGGGTGAGCGTGGTCGGCCGCGGCTTCACTCCGCAGGATGTCGTCTATCTCGACACGGCCCCGGCGCGGACGGTTTACGAATCTCCCAGCTCGCTCAGCTTTTTCGTTCCCGCCGTCGAGCCCGATCGCATCTACAATGTGGCCCTCAGCGGCGGCGGCAGCACCCTGTCGGTCGGAACGTTCCGCGCCGACGCGACCGGCGCGAGCGTTTCGCCCACCTCGCTGATGCTCCGCAGCGGCGAAAGCCAGACCGTGGCGTTCACCATTCCCACGGCCGCGCCGCAAGGTGGACTCCTGCTGGACGTCACCACGGATATTCCCGAGAGCGTGATCATGCCGGAAGTCGTCGTCCCCGAAGGCGCGACCAACGTCGTGGTGAACGTCCAGGGCGGCAAGCCGGGCGCAGGCGCCCTGTACTTGAAGGGTTTTGGCCAGGGCGAAATCACCGTTCCGGTGACCGTCTCGGCCCGCTAGGCAATTCCAGCCTGACGACCACCGGCCGGTGGTCGCTGGCTTCGCGCACCCCCGGTCCGTCGTAGACCCGGGCCCCCCCCGCGGCCACCGCGGACGCGAGCCCCGGCGACACGAGGACATAGTCGACCCGCGAGTAGGTGTCGTCCCGGTGATAGTAGTAGGTCCAGGTCTCACCGTTCGGGTCGGCCGCCTTCGCCAATGTCGCGATCATCGTGCCCCCCCGCCGGGTGAGCAGCCGCAGCGGTTTGCTGTTCCGGGTGTCGTTGCAGTCGCCCAAGACCACGAAACGCGCGGCCGCCGGATCCGGGAAACGACGCAGCACGAGGTCACGGACCGCCGCTGCCTCGCCGGCGCGAAAGAGGGCCGCGCCGGGGTCGTCGGGGCGTTCGGTGAAACGGCTGCGCAGATGGACCACGAATAACGTCAGCTCCGTCCCGTCGACGGTCACGGCGACTTCGAGCAGGCCGCGCTTGACCTTCGCCCGGCCGCCGAAATAGCGGAAATCCAGATCGGCATGCGTTTGCACGCGACCAAAGGGGATCCGCGACAGCACCGCCACATGCCGGTCGGCGTCGACGGCCTCCGCCATGGCCACGTGGGGGTAGTCCAGACCCTCCGCCCGCAGATCGCGCCGCAATTCCTCAAGGTAACCGTCGGGCCCCATCTCCTGCAGGGCCAGCACGTCCGCATCGAGCGCCCGGATGACGGCGCGCAAGGCGGTCTTGGCTGCCTCCGGCTTGGGGTACGCCGGCCGGTAGACCTCGTCGACCCGGCGATCGGCGGCGACGTAGTTTTCCACATTGTACGTGGCCACCGTGACGGACCCGGCGCTGGCGCCCCCCGCGACCATCGCCTCCACCAGCAGGGCACCCAGCAGCCGGTGGACTGATGCCTGCCCGCGCCCACTCATCGCCGCGCCTTCCGCCCGCCGGCTCAGTCCACCCCGGCCAGCGCCTGTTCCCGCTCCGCCACCGTCGGATGGGAATAGTAGAAACCGCTGTAGAGCGGATGCGGCGTGAGATTGCTGAGGTTCTTCTGCGCCAGTTTGCGGAGGGCGTTGACGACCGGCGCGGCCTCCCCCACCGCCTGCCGGGCGAAGGCATCCGCTTCGTATTCATGTCTTCGCGACACGAGGTTCAGCAGCGGCGAGAACCAGAAGATCACCAGGCCGCCGAGCAGCCCGAACAGCAGGAACGTCGGCGCCAGGTCGCCCGCCGGAAAGCCGAAGGCGGCGTTGAACCAGGCGCTGCGCGCGAGCCAGGCCACCAGCGCAAAGCCGCCGAATTGGAGCCCGGCTGCCAGGGCGAGCATCTGCGGGACATGGCCGCGCTTGTAATGCCCGATCTCATGGGCCAGCACCGCCGCCAGCTCCCCGGGCGTGAGCTGGGCCACGAGCGTATCGTAGAGCACGATGCGGCGGAACCGCCCGAATCCGGTGAAGAAGGCATTGGAGTGGGCCGAGCGTTTGCTGCCGTCCATGATTTGAATGGTCCGCGCGCGGAAACCGGTGCGGTCGGCCAGCGCGAGCAACTGCGTGCGCAGGTCTCCATCGGCCAGCGGCGTGAGTTTGTTGAACCACGGCAGGATAAGCTTCGGGTAGAGCACCATCATCACTAGCTGGAATCCGAAGAGGAGCGCGAAGCCCCAGAGCCACCACGTCCCGCCGGTCCGGCGCACCAGCCCGAGCAGGCCCCACAAGACGGGAAATCCGATCCCCAGCATGAGCACCAGTCCCTTGGCCTTGTCCATCAGCCAGAGCCGGAACCCGCCCTGGTTGAAGCCGAACCTGGCCTCCAGGTGGAACTGGCTCCACCAATCAAACGGAAGGCTGGGCACGCTGAGCAGCGCACCGGTCGCGAGCAAATAGCAGGCGCCGCTCCACGCCGCCTGCGGCATCCACTCGTGGAAGAGCGCATACAGTCCCGGCAGGGCGCCGCTGAAGATCACGGCGGCGAGCACCGCCGCCTCCCCGACCTCCTCGATCGAACCGAGCCGGAGCTTCGCCCGGGTGTAGGCCACGGCCCTGGCGTAGGTCGGACCATCCATGACGGCGGCGACCGCGGGGGGCGGTTCGCGTGAGCCGCGGCGCACGGCGGAGGCATTCAGCGCGTTGAGCCCGAGCTGGGCGGCCAGCCGCGCGCCGATCAGAAGCGCCACGATCGTAAGCACCATGGCTTTACTTCAGCGGCTTTCCCGCCTCGGGCGAAGCCAAAATTTCACCCTGCCGGCAGCGGCGAGGCCGTCCTGCATGGCTGCAATCTCGGTAGTTGTAGGGCGCGGTCGCCGAACCGCGCCGTCGTCCCGCGCATTTCGAATTCCCCGGCGGGGTACGGCGACCCCGCCCTACAACCGACTGCATCAATTGCGTCGAAGGGAAAGAATTGAAATCCCGGCGTTGGAACGCATGATGTCGCAGCGTGGAAGCCGACGACAAGACCGCCAAGCTCACTTTCGAAGCGGCGCTCGCCAAACTCGAATCCATCGTTGAGTCGATGGAATCCGGGGATGTGCCGTTGGCCGAGTTGCTCGCCAAGTTTGAAGAAGGCAACAAGTTGCTCAAGTTATGCGAATCCCGGTTGAAGGACGCCGAGATCAAGATTGAGCAACTCAAAAAGCAGAAAGATGGCGTGGCCGTCGTCCCGTTTGAAGCGGAACGCGGTGGCTGACCGGAATGCCCCGCGACATGTTTTCCGAATCTGGGATGAATTCCTCCTCTTCTTCGCCATCCGCCGCCTTGCCGCCGGTCTCGCGGCTGCTGGATCAAATTCGCGGGCCGACCGACGTGAAGGTCCTCCCGGCGGATCAGTTGCCGCGTCTGGCCGCGGAGCTGCGCGATGAGATCGTCGCCGTGACGTCCCTCAACGGCGGCCATGTCGCGCCCAACCTGGGCGTCGTGGAGCTCACGATCGCGCTGCATCGGGTTTTCACCACGCCCGAGGACCAGTTCGTGTTCGATGTCTCGCATCAAGGCTACGCGCACAAGCTTCTGACCGGCCGCAAGGGCGAGACCTTCCGCCAGTTGCGGCGCTCCGGCGGCGCGAGCGGTTTCCTTAGCCGCGCGGAGAGTCCGCACGACAGCTATGGCGCCGGCCATGCCGGGACCGCCCTGTCCGCCGCGTTGGGGATGGCCACGGCGCGGGACCTCCGCGGCTCGCACGAGCACGTGATCGCCATTTGCGGCGACGCCGCGTTCACCTGCGGCATCACGCTGGAGGCGCTGAACAACGTCGTCGCCTGCACCCGGCGCCTGATCGTCATCCTTAACGACAACGAGTGGTCGATCGCCCGGAACGTCGGGGCGATGGCAAAGTATCTCAATCGCCTCAGCACCAGTCCCGCCTACAACAAGATCCACCACGACCTGGAGAAGTTCTTCACCGGACTGCCGCATGGGCCGGAAATGCACCACCTGTGGGTGAAATGGAAACGCGAAACGAAGGACTTTTTTGTCGAGTCCAGCCTGTTCGAGAAATTCGGTCTGCGCTACCTCGGGCCCATTGACGGCCACAACATCGACGAGCTGATCAAGAACCTCGAGTTCGCAAAAAACAGCGATGAACCGATCCTGCTGCACGTCCTGACCAAAAAAGGACTCGGACTCGAGGCGGCGCTAAAGGCCCCCGAAAGATTCCACGGCCTGGGATCGTTCGATCCGGTGACGGGCGAAAGCCGGAAGCCCGCCGCCGGCACGCCGCCCAATTATCAGGATATCTTCGGCCAGGCGCTCGTGCGCTTCGCCAAGGCCGACCTGCGGATCGTCGGCATCACCGCCGCCATGCCGAGTGGCACCGGCCTCTCCGCTCTCGCCGCTGAATGTCCGCGGCAGTTTTTCGACGTCGGGATCGCGGAAGAACACGCCGTGCTTTTCGCCGCGGGCATGGCCGTCAAGGGTCTCAAGCCGGTGTGCGCCATCTATTCGACCTTTCTCCAGCGCGCGTACGATCCCATCATCCACGACGTCTGCCTGCAAAACCTGCCGGTGGTATTCTGCCTCGATCGCGCCGGGCTTTCCCCGAACGACGGGCCCACGCATCACGGCCTGTTCGATTTCGCCTACCTCCGCTGCGTGCCCAACGCGGTCGTCATGCAACCGAAGGACGAGGACGAACTCGTCGATTTGTTGCACACCAGCCTGCAGCACCACGGACCCGCGTTCATCCGCTACCCGCGCGGGGCGGCCTGCGGCGTTCCGGTGAAGACGGAGCCATCCGCCGTGCCCATCGGTCAGGCGGAAATCCTGCGGCCCGGCTCGAATCTGATGATCTGGGCGCTCGGCCCCATGGTGCGGGAAGCGCTCAAGATCGCCGAGAAGCTTGCCCGGGAAGAGGGGTTGTCGTGCGGCGTCGTCAATGCGCGTTTCGTCAAACCGCTCGACCGCACGCTCCTCCTCAGCCAGGCAGCCTGCATTCCCCTGCTGGTCACGATGGAAGACCATGTGCTCGCCGGCGGCTTTGGCAGCGCCGTGCTCGAGGCGCTTCAGGAAGCGGACTGCCCGGTGGCAGTCGAGCGCATCGGCTGGCCTGATCGATTCGTCGAACATGGCAGCAGCGTGGATGATCTCCGCGCCTCCTGTGGTCTGTCCTTCGAGGACATTTACGGTCGGGTGAAGGCGCGGTGCCGCCACTCCAGCGCCGCGCCCGTCGCGCTGGACGCGTAGCGATTGGGCAGGGTGGCAGGGCCGCCTCTGGCCCATGCCCGGGGTTCTCCAAGACCACGCGCGAGATCCAGCCTTCGCCAAGCCTACGGCGGACAGGCTGCCCGTGCCACTTTCGAACTGCCTCGCAATCCACTGACAGTCAGGAGATGGCGCTGTTAAACCGCCGCTTCCGCCGCCTGCGCGGCCGCACCGAACAGCTCCCGGCGCAATGCCGCGTCACGCTTGCGTTCCGTCCGCACTTCCAGCACGCGGAGGCCGGCCTTCGGCAACACCGAGATCAGCGCGGTCAAATGCGCCCGGTCGCGGACAAGCACGTGCTCGGCTCCGTACGCCGGGCAGAGCCGCCCGAAATCCACCTCCTGCGGCGTGGCGAAGAATTCCTCGAAGGGCGGATCAAATTTTGCCACGGACAGCATCTCGAAAATCCCGCCGCCATGGTTGTTGATCAGCACAATCGTCAGGCTCCCCCGCAACTTCGGCCGCAGCAGGAATCCGTTCGTGTCGTGCAGCAGCGCCAGATCGCCGGTCAACAACACCGCCGGCTGGTTGCCATGCGCCACGCCGAGCGCGGTCGACAGCGTGCCGTCGATGCCGTTGGCGCCGCGGTTGAAATAGGGCCGGCAGCCACGATCGTTGAGCCTCCAAAAAAACTCCACATCCCGCACCGGCATGCTGCTGGCCACGAAGATCGGCGTGTCCGGCGGCAGATGTCGGGAGAGCAGCCAGCTCACACACCCTTCGAAAAACGGGCCGGAGTTCGCACCGGGCGGACCCGCCGCTTCGTCGAGCCGACGGTCGAGTAACTCGCGCGCCGCCTGGTCCGCGCGCCGCCATTCGGCCGCGTAGACAGTTGCTGCGCGCCCCTCCCGGGGAAAGTCCGCCGCCAGCGCCTCGACCCCGCATCGCAGGTGCCGCGTCCGGCCGTGGAGCGGATCATGGTTCCGGTTGTCGGCCGCGATCATCCATGTTTCAGCATCCGCGCCGTGCAGCCACTGGCGCAGTTGCTTGCTCGTGGGCCAGTCGCCCAGCCCCAGGACTGCATCGGGCTTCAATCGCGCCGCCAGGGCGGCCGAGCGCAACACGGCGTTGTAGTCGATTACCAGCAGCGGATTCTCCGCCGCGTGATTGCGCAACGGATTGAGGCCGTCCGCCAGAACCGGCCAGCCCAATGCCCCGGCGATCCGGGCCACCGCTGCGCAGTACGCCCCCGGGTCGGCCGGTTGCGCCGGACCGGCAACGATCACGCCGCGCGAGTACCGCCCAAGGCGTTGTAGGGCGGGGTCGCCGTACCCCGCCTCCTCCGGCAAAACGGCGGGATCCGGCGATCCCGCCCCACATAGGAATTCATCGTTGCGTCCCAGACCAGCGCTACCCGGACCCGGCTCCACATGGGCAAAAAACGTTTCCGGATCGAGTCTTGGCCGCAGCTTCTCCGTCAGTCCATCTTCCACCGGCGGCAGCGGATCCCGGAATGGCGCGTTCAGGTGGACCGGGCCGGCGAACGGATACTGGGTGCGTTCGAAGGCGTGCGCGGTGTTCTGGCGCGCGTACTCCAGCAGCTCGATCTTCGCCTCGGGCACAGCCAGTTCGTGGTAGTAATTCACGTAGCCGCCATAGAGTTTCTGTTGGTCGATCGTCTGCCCCGATCCGCATTCGCGCATCTCGGGCGGCCGGTCGGCCGTGAACACCAGCAACGGCACCCCGCTCTCGTGCGCCTCGATGATCGCGGGCAGAAAACCGGCCGCCGCCGTCCCGGACGTGCAGACCAGAGCGGTCGGCCGGCGATACCGACGGGCCAGCCCCAGGCCGAAAAACGCCGCCGAGCGCTCGTCGAGCACCGAAATCGCCTCGATCTGCGGATGCCGCGCGAACGCAAAGGTCAGCGGTGCCGAACGCGAGCCGGGGCAGACGACCGCATGGCGCAGTCCCAGCCGCGCCAGCGTTTCCACGACGACGCTGCACCAGAGACTGTTCGTGTTGCGGAAATCGAGTGCCGGAGCAGACATCTGCCGTCCATTGAAAACGATTCTGCCCCGCTGGCCAGTTTTCTTGTGCCACTATTTCTCTCGATTCGGACGCCACCGGCCGCTAGGTGCCTTGACGGCATTCCGGTCAATCGAGGAATTGCCGGTCGGTGAGTGCCGATACAGATCCGTGCCATCTTCCTCTCCGATGCTTTCCGGTCCCCCTGCCTGCCCTCCACCCGTGATCGGTTTTCCGCCCGGCTGCCCGGCCTTGCGCTCCTGGCAATTCTGGTCGTCGGTTGCGCCCATGCTCCCGCAACGTGCCGCTCGCCCGGAGTGACCCTGCGGCGGGGTACCGGTTTCAGACCGCACTCGGCAACACGTCGATCGACCGCACGACCAGGGAAACGGTCGCGCTCGTCGAATCCAGTCTGCCCCTTTGGCAGACGCAGCGGACGGCGCGGCGGATCGGCACCCGGGACCAGCCGAAGATCCACTTCATTCGCGTGGATTTCCAGGCGAGTCAGGATCCCGCCGAGCCCGCCTTCTTCAATGCCGTGCCGACGAGTCTCCACCGGCCCGGGGAAACGGACCGGACCGGTTGATCCGGGGCGGAGAACGGCTCCTGCGCGAATCGCCCGCTTACCAGAGCCTGCTGCAGGATCTGGCGATCGATCAGGCCGCGCGCGGTGCCTGCCCCCGGTCGACGCGTTAGCCTGACCTGCGCTACTGGGAGCCAAAAGCGGATTTTTTCTGGTGGTCGGACGGCGCGAGTCGTTGCTGGTTAGGAGATGGATTTTCGGGAGGCGCCTGGGGGAAGATCCGCCCTCTTTCGCAGCCGAGTTCTTTGGGCAGAATGGGTGCCGGAGCTCGGCGCTCTTCTGGTGCTCGATGTACACTTCCCGACTACCGGCGGCCGCGAGTGGATCTTCACCCGCTATTCCCGGCCTGAACCCGGGCATCAGATGTTCCTTGCCCAACTCGATTGGGAGCTGCTCACACAACCACCGCCTCGCATCTCCGGACAACGCCACGGCGAGATGTAGGCAGACCTGGAAAACACCAGGTCTGCCCATCAACAAGGTGCGTTCGCGCACCCGCCCAGCAGCAGAAGTTCCCTAGCCCTGGACCTGAACCTGCCTCTCGTTGCGGACGTCTTTCACGCCCTGGATGTCCTCGGTCAGCTTGGTCACCAAGGCTTTTTCGGCGGCGTTCTTGGCGGTTCCCCGAATGGTCACGACGCCATCTTGGGTCGCCACCTGGGTCCGCAAGGCGCTGGTCGACTGGTGCACCGCCAAGGCATATTTGGCCTGCGCCGTGATCGAGGCGTCGTCGATCTTCTCACCGATGGTGCGCGACTCCTGCGAACGCGGCTGAATCTCGGAGGTCTGCATCTGGCCGCCGACCGCAAGCTTGTTGACTACGCTTTTCACTCCTTTCACGTCGACGGCGTATTCGCCAGCCAACGCTTTCTCGGCATCGTTGTCCGCCGTGCCGGTCAGGGTCACGATGCCATCTTTCACGGTCACCTGTTTGCCGGTCAGGCTGACATTGCGGTCGAACAGAAGTGTCCCGCGGACTTTGAGCGCGACCCAATCGTCGGACGCTTCCGCCGGTTGCATCGGCACAATCAACTGATTGTCGACCGTGCCGACGCCAAGCAACGCCACGTCGGTATCTTGGGCGAGTTGCTTCTCCTGGTCCGTCGCCACGCGGCCGGTTAAGGTGACCGCTCCGGCTTTCGACGAAATCGAGACGTCGGCGTCCTTCAACTGCGTGTGATAGATGTAACTGTCTCTGAATGCCTGTTCGACGCGGTCATCCCGCTCGTCGGCACGGAGCGGACTGATGCTCGTCAGCACGATCCATCCGGTTCCCCACAATATGCTTAGAAGACGGAGGTAGTTTTTCGCCTTCATGGTTGAGTGCGCATTTCTCGAATTTATCTATCGATTGAGGGTTGGCCGCCTGCCGGACTCTGGCGAAAGAGCGCACAGGCTGGCCGATTCTCCTTCAGCCCACACCGTGCCATGACGTTTGCGGGAACATCTGCCGCTTCGCCGCCAACGACTTAAAAATCCCCCTCCCCTGCTATTCCGTTCGGCGGCGTGCGGCCAGGTCATGCACTCCGCAAAGTTCTCTCCGCTTTGCCCCGCAAATTACCCGGTTGCCACCCGCCCGGTCGTCTCGAAGGGATGATCCAGTGGACTGGAGGGCGCCACCTTGGCTGTTGCCTCTCCGTCCGCCAACACCAATGGCATCGGGACTCTTGACCTGCCCGGACCACACATCGATCAGTCGTGTCGATTTCGCGGATGATTCTGGAGCCCTGCCGCCGCAAACTCATCGCCGGCCAGCTCTGCCTGAAAATTCTTTTGAAGTGAAAATTGCACTTGATTCAATGGTGATTTCGCGGCGATAAAAACTTTTCTGCTTTTTCGGTTCCCGGTGGCCGCAGAGAAAATGCCCGTGGGGGTTGTTCCAATCGCTCGCTTATCCATTTTGCCGATGAATACCTTGATCGTGGAAGATCACGTCATCCTCCAAGGCGTCCTCAAACGGGTCTGCTCGACGCTTTTTGGGCCCGCCCAAGTCGTGTGCGTCGCCGACGGAGCTTCTGCGATCCGACAGCTGCAGTTGCAGCCCTTCATGCTTCTCGTGCTCGACCTCCCCCTGCCCGACGTCGATGGCTTCGCCGTCGCTGATGCCGCGCAGGAAATTGCGCCCGACATTCGCATCATTGTCGTCACGTCCCATTGCGACCAGTTCACCGTTTACCGGGCGGAGAAGCGCCGCGTCAGAGGCTTTGTCGACAACCGCGCCGTCGGGATTTCCGACCTCAGTGAGGCCATCGCGAAGGTTGCGGCCGACGGCGTCTACTTCTCCCCAAGTTTTCTCAGGCTCCGCTCGGCGCGGGTGAGGGACTCGACCTCCTTCGATAAGATCTTAAGCGATCGTGAACTCTCGGTCTTGGCGCTGATCGCCGTCCCCTTTAGCGACCGCGAAATCGGCGCCGAGCTCAGGATCTCGGCGGAGACGGTGGAAAAGCATCGGTTCAATATCCTGCGGAAGCTGGAGCTCAAGACGACCGCCGAGCTCGTGCGTTTCGCGCGGACCCACGGGATTGCGCTCGACGCGGAGCAGATCCGCGAGGGCCCCCGGTCACGGGAGTTCGCCTGGCGCGATGATTCAACATCCCCTGGGCTTCCTCATCGAACAAAACGGTGCCGGAAAGCCGGCATTCGTCTCGGTTCCCCATTGGTCTCCGGCAATTCCCACTACACTTGATTGTCAGACCAGGCCCAAACCAGTCTCGCAAAGACGGCTCCTGTTCCACACAGGAGCCGTCCGGCTGCAGCGAATGGGCTTGGATCGAGATCGCCAGCTCAATACAGAATCTGCCCGTTGGCGGCCATGAAGGCAGTGGAATTCGCGCCGCTGACAAACGAGTTCGCGGCGGCGTTCACGATCTGTTGAACCTGGTAGGTCACGTAGCCGACGACCACTCCCGCGGTCTGCCAGAAGGAGGCATCATCGCCTCCGTTAACCGCTGCCAACTCTGCTTCGTTCAGTTCGATGGTATTCATTGTAGGGAGGATTGACTTATTGACGCGCCGCATAGTCATAACCCTGGCTCACGCCAGCCGTATATGAGCTATAGTTGCTGATCAGGCTATAGGTGGCATAGCCAACGAAGCCCAGCACTGCCACGGGGTTGAGATAGCCAAGAAAGCCGACTCCCCATTCCAGCCCTCCGGCGATTCCTTCCAGTTCTTGGTCAGTCAGGTGTACTATGTTGGTTGATTGCATCTGCGTATTGGGTTATTTATGTTTTCCTAGCTTCGTCTGGATAGACGAAATGTATCTTGCGTCGCTTCGGACAATTACGTCTTGCTTCGGCGGCCACTGGGAGAGTCGTGATGCTGATCCGTGAAAGGGAAGCGGCCACAAAGCGAATGCCTTTCGCGGCTGCCCGTTTAATGCCGCAGGAGCAAAATGATAAATATAATTACTCCATTGTTCAGCATATGGAATAAAGAGGTCCAGGAGATAGCACGGATGAACGAAGTGCGTCGCTGGATCACATATACATAACTTAAGAAATACCCGAGCACGACCCCCGCCTGCAAACCGGTGCGGAGCCCATAGTGGAAGTGCGCGGTCGCGAACGGCAGCATCGTCACCGCCACCTGCCACCAGAACCGCAACCGCAAGCGCCTGGCCAGTCCGCAGAACAAGGCCTGAAAGAGGAAGGTTTCGGTGATCGGCCCGAGAAAAACCGCCAAGACAATCAGGTTGGCCGGCGTCATGCCGGCCAGATCGGGCCGGCCATGACCACCGAGGCGTGACAAAAGCGCGTTAGCTGCCAAAATGACGACGAGGTACCTTACGGTCATCCACGGCAGAAATGGCTTCGGGGGGTTTGCGGAAAACGGATTGAGAGCGATCAAAAGACGCGTCATGCAATGGGCGGTCACTGAGGGCTCGCTTGGCTGGACCGCCAATGGATCAGCGGCGTTATCTCCGGATGAATTGGCGGAACTCATCGCAGTGAGACGCAGATCGCGTGGAGGGTCGGGTGCAAGAGTGGCCATTGGCCGTTTGAGATTTCTGGAGGAGAAAGGATGGATCCAGGGGTCACTCAGGCCCGGAGTCCGCCACCAAAATTCTTCGAACGTGGCGTGAGCGGCACCTGAGCGCGAGTGGTGGTGCTGCGTCTCATTCGATGGATGTTCGATTGAGTCGCAATCGCCCCGTTTACCGGAGTTCCGGTATCGCGAACGTGTCCGAACAAGTTGCGCTGTCAGGGAGAACGAACGTCGTCGCCCGACATTCTCTGTGGCGGGGCCCAGGGAAATATCTCCGCCGTCAATGTCTCAATCCGGTCCACGCACCCGACGGCTACGCCACTTCCTGCAAGGCGAGCCACCTCACCGTGCGGCCACTTCAATGTGGCTGTTTGGCGTAGTAAATCGACACAACCTCGAGTGCTGTTTTGGTCGGCAACGATGAGCCGCATAAATCGTCGGCGCAACGTCCGTGGTCGCCGACCTCGCGACCGTTGAGTCGCTCGTCAATGACCCGGGTGCCTTTTCGGGCACCCAACGACCGTCGCTGATTCCGAGCGTGAACTGGTCTTCTATAACCGGCTCGTGTGTTGTCTAATCTCCGGTGGAGTCAATCGTGCGAGTCCATGGGTCATACCGGAAACCCGGTATTCGGCAGCGTTTCCACCGTGACCGTATCGCACGGAAGCTTGAAATATGCACGCAGCGGACTACTTCCGACGACGTCAACCAATGCACCTGATGTGATGCACCCTGTTACCGGCAGATTCCACGAAGAACCCGAGAAACCGCAAGGCATCGCCACGGACGGGGTCTATTTCCTGGCGAATGATCGGGTATTGGACCTCGTCGTTGCCTTCCTCAACAGCTTCCGGGCCAAGAATCCGACGCGGCTGCTCTGCCTGATCCCCTTCGACGACGACATCCGCCTGATCGCCGGACTTCGTCAGCGGTATGGCTTCAGCCTTTTTGACAACCGCGACATTCTCCGGGAGTGCGACGACCTGAGCCGCGCGCTGCATGGGCGCGTGGTGGGACAATATCGGAAAGCCGCGGCATGGTACGGCGAATTCGAGCGATTCATCTATATCGATGTCGATACCATCGTGCTGGGTTCGTTCGACTTTGTGTACCCATACCTGGCCGAGTACGATTTCGTGACGGGGCATTCCCAC
>DASRKV010000031.1:0-16967 GCA_035648795.1 Opitutaceae bacterium | reverse complement strand
CCGTTTCACCGAGGGAGGCGGGGTACGGCCTCCTTCGCCAAGGCTTCGGAGGCCACGGCGGCCCCGCTGCAAGGCCGCACCGGACAGTCCTCGGACTTGCGTGCGATGCGTAAGTCCAGCTCAGACCGGCGCTGCTCCGTTTAGCATCCCGCCTAAAACAGCGACTTGGCGGCGACGCCGACGGCCGTGATCGGTCCCTGGTCGCTCAGGCCGTCAACCGCTCGGTCGACCTTGCGCATGGTGCCCTGCGCCTGGAGCAAGAGGGAATCGTCGTTGATCAACTTGCCCAGGGTTCCCTGGCCGTTGTTGATCTTGCCGGAGACTTCCTTGATGTTCTTCAGGGTGAGCTTGATCTCGTTGCCGGTCTGCTCGTCGTAGACCAAGGCGCCGAGCGCTCCCTTGCCGGATTTAACCTGGTCGACGATGGATTGGGCGTTGGCGACGAAGGTCCGGGCGTCGGCGGCCGCCCCTTTGATCTCGCCGACCGAAGCGAGGAGGTCGTCGTGGAGCTTGGAATCGTTCACCAGTTTGCCGAAGGTGCCCTCGCCGCTGCGGATCTTGGCGGTGATGTCCTGCAGATTTGCGATGGTCTCGGTGAGTTTCGGTCCGTTGTCGGTGACCAGCTTGTCGATTTTCTTGAAGATGTTGCTGCTGTCACTGCCTCCGAGAGTCTTGCCGAAGTCGCCCACAACCTGTTCCAGCCGGTCACCCAGGGATCCCAGCTTGGCGATGATCTCGTTCATATCGACGGAGTTCTTGGTTTTGATCTCGGAGCCCGGGGGCAGGAAGGGCACGCCGGTCGAGCCGACGGAGACCTCAAGGTGGTTGCTGCCGAGCAGGCTGGACGTCGCCACGGTGGCGACCGCGTCGTCGGGGATCTTGATTTCAGGTTGGATGCTGAGCACGGCTTCCGCCCGGCGACCCTCCAGACGGGTTTGCTTGACGGACCCGATCCGGACACCCGCCATCAGGATGTCATCGCCGTCGTGGAGGCCCTTCAGGTTGTCAAACCGGGCGAGCAGCGTGTAGCCCTTCAGTTTGAAGACGCGCCCGCCATTGAGCGACTCGAACGTCACCCAGAGCAGGGCCACGCCGAGGAGAAAAAAGAGTCCGACGCGGATGGTTTGCATGCGATTATTCATGGTCATTCTCCAGTTGTTTAAAGCGGGGATTCTTCAGGTCGATGGTCGGATTGAGGAAGTTGGCGATGGCGGCGTCCGTGGAATGCGCGAAATCGGCGACCTGTCCGACGGCGCGGATCTGGCCGTCCATGATGATGGCCATGTGGTCGGCGATCGCCACGGCGAGGTCGCGGTCATGCGAGACCACGACCGTGGTGACGGCGGTCTGTTCCCGCAGCGCGGCGATGATCTCGATGATCGTGGCCGCCATCACCGGGTCGAGCTCGGACGTGGGCTCGTCGTAGAGCAGCAATTGAGGTTCCGTGACCAGCGCGCGGGCGATGGCCACCCGTTTCTTCATGCCGCCGGACAGTTCTCCCGGATATTGGGCGGCGGCTTTTTCCAGCGAGAAGATCTGCAGCGTGCGCATGACGCGGTCGCGGATCTGGGCTTCGTTGCCGAGCCGGTGCTCGCGCGGATAAAGCGCAAGATTGTCGTAGACCGTCAGCGAGTTGAACAGGGCGCCGTCCTGAAAGACGAGGGCGAGGCGAATCTGCAGACGGGTGGCGGGATCGGCCGCGTCGAAGTCGCCGAGGCGCACGCGGCCGCTGGTGGGCAGTTCGAGCCCGGCGATGTGCCGGAGCAGAACGCTCTTGCCGGAGCCGCTGGGGCCCATGATGACGAAGATCTCGCCCGGTTTCACCTCCAGGCTGACATTCTTGAGCACGGGCACGCCGTCGAAGCTCTTGTTGAGCTTCTCGATGGTGACGCCGAAGGTCTTGTCGAGGAAGGGAGCAAGGGAGCTGGCCATGACGGATTAGATGAGGGCTTTGGTGACGAAGTAGTCGAGCACCAGGATGAGGATGAGCGAAACCACCACCGCCTTGGTCACGGCGGCGCCGATCTCCCGCGGCCCCCCGCGAGTGTTGAGGCCGATATTGCAGCAAACCAGGATGACGGCGAATCCAAAGACCTCTGCTTTGATCAGACCATCGGTGACATCCTTCATCTCCATGAAACGTTTGAGCGCGGCGAAGTAGGCGTCGGGCTCGACGGAGATGAAAGCGGTGTACTTGCAGACCAGCGCGCCGCCGAACCAGCCGCAAAGATTCGCGATGGTGGCCAGCACAGGCATCATAATCAGCACCGCCACCAACCGGGGCATCACCAGCATGCGTTCCGGGGGAATGTTCATGGTCACGAGGGCGTCCACCTCCTGGTAAACCTTCATCGAGGCGAGCTCCGCGGTGATGGCGGAACCGACGCGGCCGGTCACCAGGATCGCCACCATCACGGGGCCGAGTTCGCGGACCATCGACATGCCGACGAGCGTGCCGATGAACTGTTTGGCGCCGAAATTCTGCATGCTGTATCCGCTCTGCAGCGCGAGAACCGAGCCGATGAAGAAACTGAGGATGGTGACGATCGGCAGGGTCGTGTAACCGATCAGATAGCATTGTTCAACGAGGCGCGGGAATTGTCGCGGCAGCGAATTCAGATACCTGCCGGAG
Source organism: Opitutaceae bacterium (assembly GCA_035648795.1). Classification (GTDB taxonomy): domain Bacteria; phylum Verrucomicrobiota; class Verrucomicrobiia; order Opitutales; family Opitutaceae; genus Fen-1467. The sequence continues at coordinate 14,335 of DASRKV010000031.1, read as the reverse complement.
CGAACGGCCAGCAGCACGGCACTGCCGATGCTCTCGGCGATGGCGTAGAGTTGTTTCATGGTGACGCGGCCATTGCGGCCTTCTTATCCGGCTTGGCGAAGAAATCGAACAGGAACAATCTCCAAGGACCTTGGTGCACCTCGCGTCTTAGGCCGATTAGCCCGTTGAGCAACGCGATTCGACCATGCGCGGACCCGGTGGCGACGCTGAACAGCGGGCCGAGGTGGAACTCGCGACGGACGGGGGAGCGGCGCCAGGTGACCGCATTCCAAAGGAACGAAGTCTGCGAATCGCCGGGAGCGAACCGTTCGTACCGGTAAACCGCAAAGAGCGGCGAGTAGGCGCGGCGCACCGGCTCGTTGTCTTGAAAGAAGACCTCCAGCGGGCTCAGCAGTTGAAACTGGCGGTGGCGCGCGCCGTCGTCCCAATAGCTGAAGATCGGCCAGAGATGGGTCTTCTGGGCCGAGGGGAGACGAGGGTTGGTCGCACTGCGTTCGCGGAGCGACCAGTAGAAGAAGTAGACAAACTGGGTCTTGGTCTCGGTGAGGCCGGCATCTGTCCAACGTTCGCGCCGGTACACGGGCCAGAGCACCCATTGCTTGTCGTCCCCTTTGATGTTGGAATGCGTGTAGAACGGCGCCCAGCGGTTGATCCGGCGGTCGTCGCCCCGGCCCTGGACGAAGAGCGGCCAGAACCAGCGGGATTCATCGTAGCGGTACGGCGCCGTGCGATGGGTATAGCCAAAAAACGGCCAGGCATAGGTCTCGCTCAGCGCGTCCGCGCTTTCGTCGCGCGCGTAGAACGGCAGCACACCTAGATTCACCTCCGGCTTGGGCTGCCACAGCTTCGCTTCGTTTTTGTAGATCAGCGGCCAGAGGTAGTACTGCTCGCGATAGGCGCCGGCCTTCGCCCGCCAGCCCACCAGGGGCCAGACCGTGAAGCCGTGATTTCCTTCGCCGTGCAGAATCTTGACGATCGGCCAGGGAACGGTGGTCGTCGTCACGCCATGCCGTTCGAACCGGCCGTAGAACGGGAACAGCGTCCAGGAAATCCGGTCATCGCCGAACCGGTTGATCACCGTGCCCTGGAGCGGAAACAGAGCGTGATAAGACGTGGCGGGATCGCCGGTGTCCCGCGAAAAATAAAACGGCCAGACGTCGAGGCTGCGCTCCCGCTCGCCAGGCGGCGCGGCCGGCTTGGGCCGTTGGAAATTGACCAACTCCAGCAGGCTCCACCGCGAGCTGGTTGCGTCGGCGCGCCGGCTCAGCAGCGGATAGAGAAAATCGCTTTCGGAGGTGTGGTCGGCCGCATCCTTCTCGTACACGAAGAAAGGCCGGAAGCCGCCGCTGCTGTTGCCGTCGGCGGTCGTCTGCCCGAAAAACAAGGGTCCCACCGCTTGCCATGCCCGTCCCGGTCCCGCAGGTGATTTGTCCGGGACCGTCTGCGTGACGGCCAACGGCCAGTAGTTGTGCTCCTCCGCGCCGGCCGGGATGCAGCAAAGGCCCGTCAGGCCAAGGAATGCAATGAGCTGGCAAGCGCGCATGGTGAATGGTTTGAGAGAAGCAGGAAAGAACGAGACAATGGACCCCGTGAAGAGCAAACAAACACCTGACCTCGTGGAGATAAGGTTGTCAGGTTACCACCCGGCCCGTTACCTGCAATTTCTATGTTACTACCGTTGAATGCCGGGGAAGTTCCGTCAAACCCACAGGTGAGAGGCGGGCGGAGGGCCATCCCGAGTTCAAGCTTGAGTCGCGCCAAGGAGGATCCGCGCGTGGAGGGACGGAGGTTGCCATGCGCATAAGCGGCGGGATTGCCCGCGGTGTTCCCCTCGCGGTGCCGAAAGGCGATGCGGTGCGGCCGGCCACCGACGGCATGCGGCAGGCGGTCTTTTCAAGTCTCGGCGCGCGGGTCGTGGGGGCTTTCTTTTGGGATCTCTTCGCCGGCAGCGGAGCCTATGGGCTGGAGGCGTTGAGTCGTGGGGCGAACGGTGGAATCTTTGTCGAGCGAAACGCCCGGGCGCTGGCCTGCCTCAAACGCAACCTGTCGGCTGTCGGCAAGAGCGCCGGCCGCGCCTGGGAAACGGCGCGGCTGGTGGAGACCGATGTGCTTGCCTGGGTTTCGTCCGAGCGGGAGGGAGCGGCCGACCTGGTTTTTGTCGACCCGCCGTACGAGATGATTTCCGACGTGGCCCCCGTGCTCTTTCCGCGCCTGGCCCGGATCCTCGCCTCCCGGCCGGACGCGTTGATACTTTTTGAAATGCCCGGCGAACTCAACTTCGCTCCGGAAGGTTGGACGTGCGTGAAACGCGTGGGGAAAGGCGCCCATCAGCCGACGGTCGCCTGTTTTCGCCGGATTTGACCGTCAGGTGTTCCAATCGTGGATGTAACGATGGAGCCGGAGAACCTTCCTTCTAGAAAAGCCGTGGCGCCAATCGGTGGAGCCCGCCGTCCCTGGCGGGCTTTGGACATCGTCGTCGAAAAACCCGTCGGGACGACGGATTCCACCTTGGTCAATTGAATCGTTCCGGCCTGGATGTGACACCGCCGCGTGCCGCGTCGCTACGGATTCCTGGCGGGCGGCACGTAGGTGCCCGCCGGTGACGGCTTGGCCACGCCGACCTGCGTCTTGAGCCGGGCGTTTTCCACGGCCAACGCGGCGTTCGTGTCCTGGGTCTGCCGAAGAATGGTCCGCAGCCGCGCAATTTCCGCGTCGCGGGCCGCGGCTGAGTTGCGCAGCGCAGCCAGCTCATTGTTGGTCTGCTCCAACGCGGCTTGAACCTCTTTGACCCGGGCGGTGGCCGTGGCAGCATCCGCGATCGCGGCGTCGCGAGCCGCCGCCGCCTGGGCCACCTGGGCTTTGAGAGCGTCGTTGTCCTGGGTCGTGAGCGTGTAGCTATGCAACACCATCTCGAGCTTGTCCTCGGCCTGGGAGAGCCGGGCCTTCAACGCCGCGACGTTGTCAGCCGGAGGGGCGTCCGTCGCCAGGGCCGTGCTGGTGAGGAAGAGCGCCGCAACAAACCGGCAGGCGATGGGGCGGTACAACGGGGCGAAGTTCATGGATTTCCCGACAGCATGACGCAAACCGTCCGCGAGCGCAACGGTGCTTTGCCGTCCTGGCCTCGCTGCGCTCCAGCGCCGGCGGGAGACTCGGTCCGGTCCGGGATGCGCGAGCCGGCTACATCAGCCCGCGTTTCGCTTTCAGCAGTGCGACCGCGGCGGTGATGGCGGTCTCCAGGCGCAGCACGCGTGGTCCGAGATGTGCGAGCGCAAAACCGGCGCCGCGAAGGGCCGCGCGCTCCGCGTTCGACCAGCCGCGCTCGGGTCCGAACGCCAGCGCGATCGCGGGCGATTCGTTTCCCTGATCGGGACACCGGATCGCACCGGCGGACAGCGTTTGCCCGGACAGGGGCCCGGACGCGTCATAATGGTCGAGCGCCAGACGCGTCGCATCCGGCGGCAGGGCGGCGATCGCCTCGAGGAGAAGGCGCCCGTGGGTGATCTCCGGCAGGCGGGTGTCGAAAGCCTGTTCGGCGCCTGCGATCAGGTGGCGCTGCCATTCGCCCGAAGCCCAGAGCGTGCTGTCGGCGTAGCTGCGTTCCCCTTTTTCCGTGACGACGAAATGAATCGCGGCGACGCCGAGCGACGTGGCATCCCGCAGAATGTCGCGGGCGGTTTGCGGCCGCGGCAGGCCGACGATCAGGACGAGCGGGTCAAGCGGCGGCGGCTCCTCGTCCCAGGCGAAGGAGAGCGTCAGCGCGTCCGGACTGATGGCGACCAGGGTGCCTTTGCCCCGCGGGCCGTTGATCAGGCCGGCGTCAAAAGTATCACCTTCCCGGCGGCGTAGAACCCGCAAAAGGTGGAGGGCACGACGGTCGTCGCGCGGCAACGGGCGGGCGATCTCCGCAAGCGCAAACAAGACAAGATTCATGGCCTTCAGAACGGGAAATCGCCGGCCGGGTTCGGGGTCGCCGCCTGTTGCTCGACCCGCCTGGTGGCCCGGCCGTGCCGGCGGCGGCCGGAGACCGTGATGGCCTTTTCCGGCCGGACGGGGCACGCGTACTCGCAGGCGCCGCAGCCGATGCAAAGATCGCGGTTGACCGTGGGCAGGCGGAGATTGTCCCCGTACGGAATCGTGTAGACCGCCTTGGTGGGACAATGCTCGGAGCAGGCGGCGCAGTCGGTGCCCTTGACGGCGACGATGCACTTTTTTTCATCAAAATGGGCCTCGCCGATCTGCGTGACCTGCTTCTCCGCCAAGTCGAGCAACGTGATCGCGCCGCTGGGGCAGACTTCACCGCAGATCCGGCAATCGTAGTTGCAGAAGGCGGTGGTGTAATCCATCCGCGGTTTCATCAGGCCGGCGAAGCCGTAATCGGCCCAGGTGGGCTGAAGAACGTGGGTCAGGCAGGCACTGACGCACAACTGGCAGGCCGTGCAACGGTCAAGGAAGCGATCGATGCTGCCGGAGCCCGGCGGGCAGACCACGCGCAGGTGATCGCCCGCCCCGGCGCAACGATCATCGCCTGATTCCGGCCGGTGGTGATCGGGAGCCGGCGGCGCGGCGCGCAACCGCGCGCCGGCGCCGAGCGAAACCGCGATGGCCGTCGCCGCACCTACAATAAAAGCGCGCCGGGCCGGGTCGGGGACGGCCCCAGGCACCGCTGGATCCGCCAGCTTCGAAGCGGGCGTCGGACGGCGGCGGCGCCAGGCCAGGCGGTAGCCGATGCCGTCGTGGTCGCACTCCGCGACGCAGTCGTAGCAGGCGACGCAGCGGGAAAAATCGATGGCGCCGCTCCGCAGCTCGATGCATTGCGCCTTGCAGACGCGCAGGCAGGCGGCGCATTTGGTGCAGGCGCTCTTGTCGATCTCCAGCCGGAACGCGGCCTGGCGCGCGAACCAGCCGAGCAGCGTCCCGACAGGGCAAAGAGTATTGCAGTAGAGCCGCCCCCGCCACACGACCAGCACGACGAGCAAGACCAGGAGAAGCACCGGCAGGTGCAGCACCCAGGCGTCAGCCCAGTGCGGCTCGACCCGGTAAAGACCGGTGAGGCCAAGCGCGTTGGCCGGGCCCACAATCGCGTTGTTCGCGAGGGTGAGCAGCGGCCGGAACAGTCCCGAGGCAATCCGGCCAAAGTTACTGTAGGGATCGAGCACTGCCAGGGTAAAGCCGGCCCAGCCCGCGGCGACCCCGGCCACCGCCGCCCAGAACACGGCCTGCCGGAGCCAGTTGAACGGCGGAGCGTACCGCCGGAGAGGTTTTCTCCGTCCGGGGATCCAGGCGGCAACGCGCGCCAGAATATCCTGCAAGATGCCGAGCGGACAAATGGCCGAACAGTACACGCGGCCGGCTGCCAGCGTGGCGACCAGGATGATCACCGCGCCGAGCGCCAGGGACGTTCCGGTCACCAGCGCGACCAGTGACGGCACGAACTGCGCGGCAGCGAGCCAATGCCCGACGCGCGGCGGCAGCGCCCCACGGAAGTCGACCAACGCCGCCGTCAGCCCGGCGAACATCGCCAGCGCCACGACGACCCGGAGCAGCTTCAAGCGACGATGCAACACAGCCTCAGGCCAGCTTGAATCGGCGGATCTCGACCTGATCGAGATTCATCGTACCCAGTTTCATCTGGTCGCCGATTCTGACATGGCGCACGTCGGAAGGCTGATGGCCGAGCATCTTGGCGCCGGCGGCGTCAATCGCCACGATGTCCGTCGAGGCGAGCAAGGTGCGCATCTCCACGACGTCCTCCACCGAGGTGCCGCGCGGTCCGTTGCGGACCATCGGATGGTAGGCGTCCAGCACATTGAGGGTGGGCTGCTTGAACGTCAGGAAGTCCGCGATCGTCTGATGCAGATCGTTGCGATGATAGTCGCCGCGATCCCAGATCACGCCCATCAGGTTTTTCATCGCGGCCGTCATCAGCGCGCCGCTGTGGTGCTTGAGCACCGGGACGTTGAAGAAAACGTCACTGTCCAGCACCAACGCGTGGACCCGGGCGTGCTTCAATTTTATCCCGCCCGGAATGGCGACTTCGCGGTAAAAGCTCTGATCCTTGCCGTTGACGACGATCCCGCCGGCGTCCTTGGCGGCCCGCTCAATCCCGCTATTGGCGTAGGTTCTCTGCCACTGATCGCACGGATTGTCGAAAACGCTGACGGATTTCGCCCCGGCTTCGAGGCAGAGTTTGATCAGGTGGCCGACGAGGTCGGGATGGGTGTTCGCGCCGCGCTCCGGCGCCGCGTCCCAGCCGATGTTGGGCTTGACCAGAACCGTCTGGCCTTGCTTGACGAAGGTCCCGATGCCGCCGAGAGCGGCCAAGGCCTGGTCGAGCATCGCCACCCGGCTGCCATCCCGCACCGCGACGAGCACGGGTTTGGCGGCGGGCGGCGCGGTCCGCGGGTCGGTCTCGCGACTCGGGGCGCCATCGGCGGCGAAGAGTCCGGCCCGGTTGGCGAGTGAGAACGTAGCTCCGAGCGCGAGCCCGGTCTTGATGAAGTCACGGCGGCTTTTCATGAAGGAGGGAATGAACAGATGAAATTGCGAGGAACGGATCGGTGCGGATCTCTGGCGCGACGAGCGCGTTGCCGCAGTCGATCATGCGGCAATGATCCGTCTAAGATAACACCCGGGGCTCCTCTTCGACACCGCATAGTTTGGCAAAAACGCGTCAGAAATTGACTTGCCGGTCTCGCGGACGTGCATTCAAAGCCATGGTCGTTCTGCATCCTGCCGTCATGGCCGCTGCCATCGCAGGTTCGTCCATCGCTCAACCATTGCGCCATGCCCCGGTCGGCGCAACCGCCGCCGCATTCGCGGGACTGGTGGAGGAGCGCCGCTGACATGACCCCGCTGAGCTTCCGAAACATCGCGGACCGCCTGGAGCGCTGGCAATTTCCCGAACGCCTCGAGGGCGTGGTGGGCATCGCCAACGGCGGCGTGGTGCCGGCGGCGTTGGTGGCCCAGCGGCTCGGTCTGGAACTGAAGGTCATTGCGCTCAATTACCGGGATGAGGCCAACGAACCGCGCTTCGCCGAACCCCGGCTGCTTTCGGCGGTGCCCGACCTGGGCCGCTGGAAACGCGTCCTGTTGGTCGACGACGTTTACGTCTCGGGCAAAAGCTGGCAGGCGGCACGCGCGCTGCTGCCCCCGGACGCGGAGGTGCTGCCGTTTGTGCTGAAAGGGAAGGTGGATTTCGCGCTGATCCGCGACCTCGACGGCTGTGTGCAGTGGCCCTGGCGGGTGGATTGAAGCAAGAACCGGCGGAAGGTGTGGGCGGAGCCCCCTGGGTTCCTGAAGCTCCTATGGTCCAGCGGCGAACCAAGGTGGTGCGGCTTGTCCTCAAGCCGCTTCAGGCGCGTTGGGGACAACCCGCGCCACCAGTGCAAGCCTGTTCCGGAAGTATCAATTTCAGGGGCCGCCGAGGATCCGATCAATCGCGGTCAGTTCGTCCCGGTTGAAATCCAGGTTCTTGACCGCGCCGAGATTGTCCTCGATCTGGCTGATTTTGCTGGCGCCGATCAGCGCGGACGTGATCGCCGGCTGCCGGAGCACCCAGGCGAGGGCCATCTGCGCCAGGGACTGGCCGCGCGCCCGCGCCAGGGCATCGAGCGCGTGGGTCTGGGCGAGCACCGCGTCGGTAATGTGCTCGGGCCGGAGGAAGCGCGGATCGCGGGCGGCCCGCGCGTCCGCGGGGATCCCCGCGAAGTAGCGGTTGGTCAGCATGCCTTTGGAGAGCGGAGAGAACGCGATGCTGCCGATGCCTTCCCGGACGAGGACATCGAACAACCCCTCCTCGGGCGCGCGGTCGAACATGCTGTACCGCGGCTGGTGGATGAGACACGGGGTGCCCATCTCGCGCAGCAGCGTCGCCGCCCGGAGGGTCGGCTCGGGACCGTAGTTGGAAACCCCGGCGTAAAGCGCCTGGCCGGTGCGGACCGCGTGGGCGAGCGCGCCGCACGTCTCCTCCAACGGCGTGGAAGGATCGGGACGGTGACTGTAGAAGATGTCGACGTAGTCCAATCCGAGGCGTTTGAGGCTCTGGGCGAGACTGGCGAGCAGGTATTTTCGGGAACCCCATTCTCCGTAGGGGCCGGGCCACATGTCGTAACCCGCCTTCGTGGAGATAATGAGTTCGTCGCGGTAGGCGGCCAGGTCGTCCCGCATGACACGGCCGAAGGTGCGTTCGGCGGATCCGGCGGGCAGGCCGTAGTTGTTGGCCAGATCGAAATGGGTGATGCCGAGGTCAAAGGCGCGCAGGATCATCGCGCGGCTGTTGGCAAAATCGTCATTGGCACCGAAATTGTGCCAGAGGCCCAGCGAAAGCAGGGGCAGCTTGAGACCGCTTCGGCCGCAGCGGCGGTAAAGCGCGGAATTGTCGTAGCGAGTGGAGGCAGCCTGATGGGACATGGCGGCATCAAGTTGGCGGGTTCGGCCCGCGGTGTCGCGCTCGAAAAGCAGAGGTGGCGCGGCGCCGGCCGCCACCGCGCCGGACCGGATGCACCGATCGTGCGGCCGGCAGGCGGGCGCATCGAACCGGCTGGGGCAAGAGTTGCGGCCAGAGCATGAAACATCCGGGCCAGGCGTGTCAGACCGGAACCGGGGCCCGGCGGCGTTCACGGCAGGCGAACAGGATCACCAGCGCGACGGCAGACAGCCCGGTGCAGGCCCAAAAGACGGCGCGATGACCGAAGGCGGAGGCGAGAGCGCCGAACGCAAGATACCCGACGGTCGAGCCGATCCGGCCGGCGGTGGAATAAAGATTGGTCGCGGTGCCCGGCTGTGCCGGCAGGAAGTTCTGGAAAAAAGTGATGGCGATACCACCCACCACGGCGGTGATGGCCGCGCTCAGGATCTGCAGCGGGTAGATCTGCCACGGCACGCGGACGAACGCGAGCAGGGTATAGTAGACGACGGCCAGCACCACGGAAATCCGGATGAGCCGGGCCTGGTCGGACTTGGTGGCGAGCAGGCCGAAATAGAGCATGAACGGGATTTCAAATGCCGGGGAGACGCTGTAGATGATTCCGACTTGTTGCCCGGTGCCGCCCAGCACGTTCAACACGAGCAGGGGAAGATTCATCATCCCCATCGTGCTCGAGGCGAACAGGAGAGAAAAACTGACGAAGTAGGCCAGGATGTCGGCCCGGGCGAGGATTTGGCGCAACGGGATCTGGGCCGCCGCCGCCCGGGCGGTCGCCCACGGCGGAGCCGGCGGGACGAAAGCGAGGAGGATGACCACGAACAGAAAGAAGCAAAGGGCCGCGACGAGAAACATCCCGCGATAATGGTATTGGAGCATGACCCATGAGGCCACGGCAGGCCCGGCCGTCCACGAGACCGCAAAGAACAGGCGGAAGACGTTCATGTAGAGCGGCGCCTGGCGCGGCGAAACATCCGAGCGCGCCAGCAGGTCGCGGGCGTAGGCGAAGAGTTGCGAAAACGTGATCGAGGAGATGCCTCCGAGCACGCAACCGATGACGGTCAACCACGCGACGTCGCGCACAAAGGCATACCCGACGTAGCTCAACGCCCCGGTGATGCCGCCCAACAGCATTACGGTGCGACGGGAGAGCCGCGTGTCGGACCAGCGGGCCAGCCAGGTGCTGATCGCGATTCCGCTCAGCGATGTGGCCATCATGAAGACGCCGAAGGCGAACGGGCTCATGCCGACCTCGATCGTGCCGAACATGGAGAAGAACGGCGCCACGAAGGAATAGGCGAGGCCGACCAGGAGATTGCAGCCCAGCAGCACCAGGAATCCGCGGTTGCGGAGGATGATGCGGGCCGGGCCGATGAGGCGTTGCATGGCGGAAGGACTCCTGCCTTGGCCGACGCGACCAGAGGGCGCCGCTGTTCGGCCAAAGAGTGGGGAGGACGAAGTTCGACCCACTCCTAGCGCACGACCCGGGCGCTGCCGCCGCCCATCGTCTTCTCGACCTCCTGGCGGGTGGCCATCGAAGTATCGCCCGGAGTGGTCGACGCGAGCGCGCCGTGCGCGGCGCCGTAATCGACCGCCTTCTGCGGATCATTGAACTGGAGAAACCCGAATTGCAGGCCCGACGCGAAGCTGTCGCCGCCGCCCACGCGATCGAGGATTTCGAGCCCCGGGTACTTCCGGCTCTCGCAAAACCGGCCGTCATGCCAGAGGAGCGCGCTCCAATCGTTCTGGGTGGCGGTGATCACCCGGCGCAGCGTGGTGGCGGCAACCTTGAAGTTTGGGTAGGCCTTCACCGCCGTCGCCATCATGGCCTGGAAGGCCTCGGTCTCGATCTTCGAAAGGTGATGGTCGGTGCCCTGGACCTCGAAGCCGAGCGACGCGGTGAAGTCCTCCTCGTTGCCGATCATGACGTCGACATGCCGGGCGATCTCGCGATTGACTTCCTGCGCCTTTTTCAGTCCGCCGCTGGCTTTCCACAGCGAGGGTCGGTAATTGAGGTCATAGCTGACGATGGTCCCATGCCGGTGCGCGGCCTTGACGGCTTCGATGGCGAGCTGGGCGGTCGTCTCCGACAGGGCGGCGAAGATTCCCCCGGTATGCAGCCAGCGCACGCCGAGGTGACCGAAGATATGATCCCAGTCGAAGTCGCCCGGTTTGAGCTGGCTGGCGGCAGTGTGGCCACGATCCGACACGCCGACGGCACCCCGGATCCCAAAGCCGCGTTCCGTGAAGTTGAGGCCGTTGCGAACGGTGCGCCCGATGCCGTCGTCCTCCCGCCACTTGATGAAGTCGGTCGCCACGCCGCCCTGCATGAGGAGATCCTCGACGAGATGGCCGACTTCATTGTCGACGAGGGCGGTGCATACCGCGGTTTTCAGGCCGAAACATTTCCGCAGGCCGCGGGAGGTGTTGTATTCGCCGCCGCCTTCCCAGACCGTGAAGTGGCGGGTGGTGCGCACCCGGCCTTCGCCAGGGTCGAGGCGAAGCATGATTTCACCGAGCGAAATCTGGTCAAACTGACACTGATCGGCGGGTTTGATGGTAAGGCTCATGAGCGAACAGCCCGAAGGGTGGGGGACATGAAGTGGCGTTGCCTCGCGGGGCGGACGGTCATTGAAAACGGACGGGCGGGCGGGTCAATCACCGGCTGGCCGGGATATTTCCCCATCTCGGCCGGTGTCGCCCGGAGGTTTCATGGCGATGTGACGCCCTCGTCGCGTTTCACCCGAGCTAGGTCTTCGTTTCAGGCGAGAACCGGCCGCGGCAGGCCCACAGGCCGAGGGCCGGGTTGGAGATGTAGAAAAAGCGCTCGCCGTCCGGCAGCGTGTTCCAGCCATCCTTCAATTTCGCCGGATCGTAGCGCCGGGTCATCGCCGTGAGATCGCCGTAGCGGAAGTTGGCGCTTTCGATTTCTTCGCGGCTGAGCTGGCCGGGGCAGTAGGTGATGCGGAAACGGTCTTCGCTCGACCCGTGAATCAGATGGGCGGCGGCGCCCAGATTCTTCTGCAGCTCCGGGTTGGCCTTGACGGCGGCCAGCGTGGCGGGCGTACCGCGGTAACCATACTTGCGAATGAGCCGGTCGATCTCCGCATCTTCGCCGAATTTCTTCAGCCCCGGCGCCAGGACGATCAATTCGCCGCCATCAGCCATGGCCATGCGCGTGCGATAGACCGATTTGTTGCCGAGCCAGGTGCTCTTGAATTCAGCGGGATCGAGATACACCACGACCTTGGTCAGCGGTTGGTCAAGCATCTCAAAGTTGACCTGCAGCGAAAGCGCGGCGGCGCGGTTGAACACCTCGGCATCGTCGCCGACATACAGCCCGCGCACCTGCAACCTGCCGTCCGCGTCGCGCCCGACCACGGTGTGGACGTAGACGATGGGCAGGTGCTTCGCGTAGCATTCGCCGGCGTAATTCAGAATGCGACGGACCGGCGTATCGGTGCGGCCCATCATCCGCTCCATCCCGTAGGCGGCCCCGATAAAATGGCTGCGGTTGATGCTGTCCGGCCCACCCGTGCCGATGAAGAGGTTCTTGTTGTAATTCGCCATGCCGATGACCTCGTGCGGCACGACCTGGCCGACGGACAGGATGAGGTCATGGCCGCCGGTCCAGATCAAATTGGCGAGCTGCACCGGCCACGGGAAATCCACCGCCCCCTCCGAAACCTCGCGGACAAACTCGCGGGGCACCTCGCCCAGCTCCGCCACGCCGGTGCGCCAGTTGTGCACCCGGAAGAGCCCGGCCGGGACGCCCGCGAACATCTCCGCGATCTGCTCCGGCGTCACCGGGGTGTGCGTCCCCAGCGCGGGCAGCACGTCGGTCAGCCGCGGGCCGAAATAGTCATAAGCCAGCCGGGTGAGCCGGCCGGCCTGCGAGTGGAAGCGCGTGAAATCCGGCGGGACCACCAGCACGCGTCGGCGCGGGCCGAGCTGGTCGAGCGCCTGATACAGGCCGGCCCGCAGGTCGTCCGGCGAGAGTTGGTCGGCGGCGGAACCGCGGGCGTAGTACAACATGGCGGGCGACTAGCGCTGGATCCGGGCCGAGCCGCCCATGGCCAGCGCCTTCACCTGGTCGACCGTGGCCATCGTGGTGTCGCCCGGGAAGGTGGTGAGCAACGCGCCGTGCGCCCAGCCCAGATTCACTGCTTCCTGCTCGGAAACGCCGGAAAGCAGGCCGTAGAAGAAGCCCGCCGCGTAACCGTCACCGCCGCCCACCCGGTCGAGCACGTCCAGTTCGCACGTGGGCGACACGTAAGCGCGGCCGTCAATCCACGCCACGGCGCCCCAGCGGTGGCGGTTGGTCGAATGGACTTCCCGCAGCGTGGTAGCCACGATCTTCACCTGCGGATGTTTCCGGCGCACATTCTCCATCATGCCCAGGAATGCGCTCGGATCCAGTTTTGACGGGGCCGCGATCTCGGGTCCGGGAAGGCCCAGGCCCATCTGCAGGTCCTCTTCATTGCCGACGAGGACGTCGACGTTCTTCACGATCCGGTCGAGCACGGCGACGGCCCGGTCGTGGCCACCGACGATGTTCCACAACTTCGCGCGGTAGTTGAGATCGAACGAGGTCACGGCGCCCGCCGCCTTGGCGGCCTGCAGGCCTTCCACGATGACCTCGGCGGTGGATTGCGACAGCGCGGCGAAGATGCCGCCGCTGTGGAACCAGCGCACACCCGGGGCGAAAATGGCTTTCCAGTCGACGTCACCGGGCTTGAGCTGGGCCGCGGCTTCGTTGCAGCGGTTGTAGAAAACCACGGGCGCCCGAATGCCCTGGCCGCGATCGCTGTAGACGGTCGCCATGTTCGGACCGTGGACGCCGTCGTGCTTGAAATGCTTGTAGAACGGCGTCACGCCCATCGCGCGCACCCGGTCGGCGATCAGGTCGCCGATCGGATAGTCCACCATGGCCGTCACGATGCCGGTCCGCAACCGGAAGCAATCCGAAAGATTGGCCGCCACATTGAATTCGCCGCCGCTGACATGAATGTGGCAGCGGGTGGCTTTGCGGAACGGGACGATGCCCGGATCGAGACGATGGACCAGAGCGCCCAACGACAGGAAGTCCAGGGCGGCGTCCTGACGAATGTTCAGACCGTATTTCAAGGATGGTGTCGGGTTAGGGGTTTGATGGAAATGGGTTGTTGCGGATGCCGGCCGGCTGCAAGCGCGGCGAAAGGCGCGGCGATTGCAGCGTTGCGGGAAGGAACCATCGGGTATCGTTCATCCGTCGCGCCGGGCGGCGATTTTCATTGGCGGCGACCATGATCTTCCATTCTCACTCTTTTTTCGCAATTCGACGCGCGCGCCTCCCGTGGACCGCCGAGCCAGGCTCGGGAGTGGTGCGGCTAGACGGAATCGAACCGACGACACCTGCTTGGAAGGCAGAGGTTTTACCACTAAACTATAGCCGCAGGCGTGATTTCAAGGCTTCACCACGGCGCCCGGCGGTCAAGCCTTCGTTTCGAGGGACGCCTCCGATCCGGGTCCTCTGCCGGCTGGACGCACCTGCCGGGCAGACCACGGATGGCGGGCGAGACCGCGCGAAATTGGAGTTGCGCAGAAGGGTTAACGACGCCTTAAACTTGGTGCATCATGGCATTCATTTCGAACGCCGCCCTTGGATCGCCGACCTCACCCCGGGCGGCACAATCGCAGGGAAAGAGGACGGATATTCGTGCCGCCCAGTCGTTGGCCAGACAAAGGTCGCTCGAGAGGAAGGCGAAGAATTATCGGCTTCCCTTGGGCGAACTGGCCATTTTCACCCAGCAGATTGCCTCGCTCCTCAATGCCGGGCTCCCGCTCGTGCAATGCCTGGAAGCGCTGCAGGACCAGACGGAGGATGCGGTTTTCCGGGTCATCATTCGCGACGTGCGGGCCGATATCTCGTCG
>DASRKV010000030.1:0-21971 GCA_035648795.1 Opitutaceae bacterium | reverse complement strand
GCCGGCACCGTGGCGGCCCTGCTGCGCGGCGAGCGGGCGCTGCAGGCGGTCCCGGTGCTCGGGCGGGAAGGCGGCGATCCGGTGCCGCTGGCGCTGCTGGGTGGCCGGGCGCTCGACGAGACGGCGCCACCGTCGTGGATGGCGTCGATCAAATCCCGGTTCCGTCCGGTCCAGGAAGACGGCTGGGGCCGGCCGCGGCGGCCGGTGTTCGTCACGAGTAGCAATTTCGGGGTGGGCTGCCTTTATGCGTATCGCCGCAGCGGCGATCTCACGTTTCTGCGTTACGGCGCGCTGCCCAATTGTGTGGAGTGGCTGCGGCGCGAATTGGGGTGGGGTGAAAGCGTCACCGTGTACTCGCATGCGTGCGTCTCGGCGCATCTGGGCCTTTTGCAGGCCTCGCGCATGATCCAGGCCGGGCTGGCCGACGAGGCCCTGGTGTTTTCCTTCGATTTTCTGAGCCCGTTCGTGGCGGGCGGCTTCCACGCCTTGAAGATTCTCAATGCGGATTTTCCGGCGCCCTATCAGGTGCGGGCCACCGGCTCCATCGGGCTGGGCGACGGCGCGGCCTTTGCCGTCCTGGCGCGTGATCGCGGCGATTTCGCGGTCCTGGCGCAGAGCCTCCACAACGAGATGCATCATTTCACCGCGAACCGCGCGGATGGGTCGGGATTCACGACTTGTCTGGCCCCGGTGGCAACGGCTGCGGCCGGCCGGCGCTTGTGGCTGAAGGGCCACGGCACCGGGACGCTCGAGGCGGGCCGCCTGGAGTGCGAGGCGTTCGCGCGCGTCTTTCCCGGTGCGCCGCTCGTCGGCTGGAAGGGGAGCCTGGGCCACACGCTGGGCAGTTGTGGATTGGTGGAGCTCGCGCTGGCCGTGGAAGCGATGCGGGCCGGTCGCACGCCGGGCACGGTGGGCAGCGCGGCGCCGGTGTTCGCGGATTCAGTGGCGCTGGAATCGTTTGCGAACGGCGCCTACGACGGTGTAGTCTGCGCCAGCAATGCCTTTGGCGGATCCCATGCGGCCTTCTTGCTCGGTCATGCTTGAACGATTCATCCAGGAACTGCGCACCGACGATCCCGGTCCGGAGACGCCCGCGGCCACGCGCGAACGGCTGAAACCGCGCTTTGCGCCGGGCAGCACGCGCCGGATGACCCTGCTGGGCATGCTCGCGGGGGCGGCGCTGGGCGACCTGCAGCCCGCCGGGGACGACACGGTGGTCTATGCCTCGGCTTTCGGCGAGGGGCGCGCGTTGGAGGACTACCTGGCGAGTTTTCCCACCGCGAGCCCGACGCTGTTTCAGACTTCAATTCATCCCAGCGGGGTGCAGCAGGGATTGATCGGTGCGCAGCGCAGCGTGCGGGAGCTGTTTCCTCATGCCGGCGGCCGACAACTGGCGGTGCAGGCCTTGCTCACGGCCATGCTGGCACCGGCGCCGGGCGTGGTGCTCGTGGGCGGAGAGGAGCGCGGCACCTGGCTGGTGGAAGCGGATGCAGTCAGCGATCGGACTTTTGCCTATGCGGTCCGGCTGGCGCGCGAACCGGGCCCGGCCGCGCTGGGACGGCTGACGCTGGCCCAGGAAGAAGCGACGGGTGCGCTGACGCATCCCGCCTGGTTCGAACTGCTCCATCATCGCCGGCCGTTCGATGGACCGGCGGCGGAAGGATGGCACCTGCAATTGGCCTGGTCGTAATGTCCACTCCCGCCCCAATCTCCGCTCCTGGCCGCACGGCCCGCAATCCGGGACCAAGCTGGGGTTACCGGTTCCTGCGCGGATGCGACCGGGTGCTGCCCGAAGCGATCTTCCGCCCGTTGCGCGGAATCGGCACGGCCATCGCCGTGGCCGGCATGCCGGAACAACGACGCCATTCTCGGGATTACCTGGCGCTCGTGCTCCGGCGGCCGCCGACTTGGCGGGATGTCTGGCGGCATTTTTTCGCTTTTGAGGAGGCGCTCATGGTCAAGCTCCGGGTGATCAATGGCCGGCCGCACCACACGGTGTTTGGACCCGGCGCGGCGGACTGCCGCACCTGGCTCGAAGGCGGCGGACCGGTGCTGCTCGGGACGTTCCACGTCGGGGTGTCGGATCTGCTCGGCTGCCTGATCGGCGGCTACCCGGCGCATCAGGTTTACGTGGTGCGGCAGCGCGTGGGGAATTCCTACGACACGGACAAGCTGGCCGAGCGTTTCGGCGGCCGGCTGCATTTTCTCTGGGTGAACGAGCCGGAGGAGATGATCTTCGCGCTCAAGGAAGCGGCGGCGACTCCGGCGGCCATCGCGCTGCAATGCGACCGGATCGAGTTTGCCGCCCGCACCGAGGAGTTCGAGTTTCTTGGCGCGCGCCGGCGGTTCCCGTTCACCATTTATCATCTGGCGCTGATTTTCGACCGTCCGGTGCTCTTGTCCGTCGGCCTGCCGGAAGGCCCCGCGCGCGCCGTGCTCCACGCGTCGCCGCGCTTCGACCTGCGGCCGGGCGAACCGCGGGCGGAGACGTTGCAGCGGGCGCGGGGACATTTTCAGGCTTTTCTTCGGCAGTTGGAGGAACTGCTATTCCAGCACCCGTACCTCTGGTTCAATTTCACCCCGCTGAATCCGCCGGCGGTCGTCACCGCTCCCTCCTCCCGATGAAAGCACGGCTCGTCTACGGCGGTCTGGCCGCCGCGTATTATTTGTCGTGGGCGTGGTTTGCCGGCGTGGGACTGGTGCTGAATCTCTTGTGCGTGCCGTTGCTCCTGGTGCCGCGCCGGGAACTGCTGGGTTTCGCGATCCGCGGGACGATCCGGGGGCTGTTCCTGGTGTGGCTAGGCTGGTTTCGGTTGAGCCGCTGCCTGCGGATCACGTGGCGCGGGTTCGACCTGCCCCGCGCGCGCCGGACCATTTATGTGGCGAATCACCCGACGCTGCTGGACGCCACGTTTCTCCTGGCGCGCCTGCCCGACACGATCTGCATCATCAAACCGGCGCTGATGCGCAGTCCGGCCATCGGGCCGGCGGCCCGCTTGGCGGGATACCCAACGGGCGAGACGGATATCGACCTGATTCGCAACGTGGCCGGAAAAGTCGCCGCCGGGCGGTCGCTGCTGGTGTTTCCGGAAGGGACGCGGACCCGGCCGGGGACGAGGCTGGGCACGCTCAAGCCGGGGTACGCCCTGATCGCGGAGCGCGCGCGGGCCGCCGTGCAGTTGATCGTCATTCGCGCCTCGGCCGATCTGGTGCCGCGGGGCCGGCCGTGGTGGCGGCCCCCGTCGGTCCTTCCGGCGCGGGCGGAGCTCACGCTGGACCGCCGTTGGGAGTACGATCCGGCGCGTCGGACGAGGGACTTGACTGTCGAAGTGGAGCGCCGACTATCCGAGGTTCTCGCCTCGTCATGACGACGGTCTCCGCCACGCATCTGATCCTGATTCCCAGCTACAATCCCGGACCGCGGCTCCTGGCGACAGTCCGCGAGGCGCTGGCCTGCTGGCGTCCGGTGTGGGTCGTCGTGGACGGCAGTACGGACGGCAGTCACGCGGCGGTCGAGGAATTGGAGCGGATCGAGCCCGGTTTGCGGGTGATCCACCGCCGGCGCAACGGCGGAAAGGGAGCGGCGGTGTTGACGGGCGCCGAAGCGGCGTGCGCGGCCGGCTTTACCCACGCGTTGGTCATGGATGCGGACGGCCAGCATCCGGCCGAGCGCATCGCCGATTTCATGGCGGCGAGCAAATCGGCCCCGGCGGTCTTGATCCTCGGCCGGCCGATCTTCGGACCCGACGCCCCGCTGGTGCGTTTGCTGGGCCGCAAACTGAGCGTGGCGTTGGTCCGGCTGGAGATTTTCGGTCCGGGCATCGACGATCCGCTGTATGGCTTTCGGGTCTATCCGCTGGCGGCGCTGGTGCGCGTGTTGCAGGACACCCGCGGCGGGCGCCATTATGATTTTGATGCGGAAGCGGCGGTGCGCCTGGTCTGGGCGGGCACGCCCACGGTGAACCTGCCGGCGCGCTGCCGCTATCTCTCCCCCGCCGAGGGCGGAACCTCCCATTTCCACTATCTGCGCGACAACCTGCGCATGATCTGGCTCCATACGCGCTTGATCGCCACTTTGCTGTTGTGGCGCTGGCCGCAAGTGCGACGCTCCCGGCTGGCCCGGCCGGTCCTGCCATGCGACGCCTGCTTTTGATCCTGCTGTGGCCGGCGTTGCCATTGGCGGCCGTTGAACCGCTGCCGGCGTCCGGTCCGGTCATCGCGTCGGGCGCGAGCGCCGCCGCGTGGCAGCCCCTGTTCGCCGCCCTCGCGGCCCAGGGCTCGATCTGGTCCGCGTTCACGGAGCACCGTTGGTTTCCGTTTCGAAAAACTCCGGTCCTCCTGAAGGGCGAGATGCGTTTTTCGCCGTCGCGCGGATTGAGTCTGGAGTATCGGGAGCCGGAGGTGCGGACGATCATCGCCGACGACCGGGGCCTGGCGATGCGCGATGCGCGGGGACGCACGCGCGAAGTGCCGCCCGACCCGCGGGCGACGGGTCCCACGACGGCCCTGCTGCCGATCATGCGTTTTGATCTGCCCGCGCTGGAGCAGCGGTTTGAAGTGCATGGCGCGCGCAACGGCGGAGCCTGGCGTCTGGATTTTGTACCCCGCGATCCGGGGCTGGCCCGCACGCTCGGCACGATCATCGTTTCGGGCGAAGACACGAGCGTGCGCGAATTGGAATTCCTCCACTCCCCGAAGGAGCGGGTGGAGATTCAGATCACGGAGGCGCGGACCGGTGTGAGCTTCACGCCGGAGGAGGAGCGGCGGTTCTTTCGCTGAAGCGGACCGGATGCACCCGTCGCGTCAGAAGCTCTATGCCCGGCTGCTGCTCGGCCTCGGTGTGCTGCTCGGGGTGGTCTGGCTGGCGCAGCTCGACTATGCGCGCAAGATCTCGACGGATGTGCTCGACCTGGTTCCGGCGGGCGAGCGCTCGCCCGAGCTGGCGTTGGTGCGCACCCTGTCGGGCGAGCGACAGGCCCAGGTGGCGCTGTTTGCCCTGAAGGTGCCGGCCAGGCCCGCGGAGTCTCCGGCGGAGTTCACGGAACGGCGGGCCCGCGCGGTCGGAGTATTGGTGGAAGTATTGCGCCGGTCACCGGCGTTCGCGGAGGTGATGCTGATGGGCGATCCCGCCGCGCGCGATGCCCTGGGCCGCCACGTCTTCCAGGAACGGTTCGACCTGTTGTTGCCCGGCTGGCTGGCGGCGCGCGCCCGGGAGTATCGGGCGGCAGGCGAAAGCGTGCCGTGGAGCCGGTGGCTGGCGGAACGGGCCGCGAGCGATCTGGAAAAGTACCTCGCCCGGCCCGAAGCGCTGGCGTTCCAATCCCTCCTGCCGGCCGACCCACTGCTGCTGGTGCCGGAGTTCGCGGAAAAAGCGCAGGGTTTTGTTGAGGCCGGCGGTCGTCCCGGCAGTGAGAAGGGCGCGGTGTTGATCTGGGCGCGGACGGCGGCGGCGCCCTTGCGCGAAGAAGGGCAGGGGCCGGTGTTTGCGGCGGTGGCGCGCGCCTGGGCGGCAGCGCGGTCCGCGGCACCGGGCACCGATCTCCGCTGGACAGCGATCAGCCGTTTCGCGGCGGAGAGCCGCCGGCGCATCCAGCACGAGATGTCGGTGCTGAACCTGATTTCCCTCGCGGCGGTGCTGGCCGTGGCGGCCGTCAGTGTGCGCCGCGTATTCAAAGCGCTAAACCTCGCGCCGGTGATGCTTTGCGCCCTCCTCGGCGCCTGGGTGGCGACGACCATGGTGTTCGCCCGGGTGCACGTGCTCGTCTTCGTGGTGGGCTCGCTGCTCGGCGGCGTCGCGGTGGACTACGGTTTCTATCTTTATCTCCAGCCTCCGCTGCGGCCCGGCGAGCCGTACCGGGAGAAGGTGGGCCGGCTGCTGCGACCGCTGCTGGCGAGCGCGCTAACGACGGTAATCGGGTTTTCGATGCTGTTTTTTTCGGAGCTGCCCTTCATCCGACAGCTCGGAGTTTTCGTCAGCGCCGGACTGTTGTGCGCCCTGGCGGCCGCGTTGCTCTGGTTCGCGCAGGTGGACGAGCCTTTTCTCGAAACCCGGGCGTTCGTCCGATACCGCGGCTCGGACGGCGCGTCCGGACCGGGACACTGGCGGCGATGGCTGATCGCGGCGGGCGCGTTCGTGGCGTTGGTCGGTCCGTGGCGGCTGCACTGGCATGACGACATCCGCGAACTGGAGATTCCGGCGCCGGCCCTCCAGGCGGAAGATGCCGAGGTGCGCGCGCTCCTGGGCGACAATCCTGCCCAGACGATCTACCTGACGCGGGGCGACACTGCGGCCGCCGCCCGGACGGCGTTGGAGGGGTTCTTGACGTGGCATGCCGGGACGTTTCCGGGCTCGTCGGCGGCCTCGATCGGCACGCTGCTGCCGACGGCGGAGGAATGGGCCACGTTGCCGGACCGCGTCGCGGCGTTGGCGGATTTCGAGCCGCAGTTGGAGGCGGCGCTGGCGCGGCACGGCTTTTCCCCCGAGGAATTCACGCCCTTTTTCTCGGCGTGGCGCACGTGGCGGGAGCGCCCGGCCCGGCCCGCGTATGGGGACGTGGCCCGCGGGTTGACGCGCGAACTGCGCGGGCCCCTGGCGCTGCTCATGTCGGCCGAGCCGGGGGCCTACTGGTTTGCCACCGTGGCCAACCATCCGACGGGCGTCAGTCCGCCGGCGGAAACGGCGACGGTCGAGGCCGCGCAACTGCAATCCCTCAACCATCTGTTCGGACGTTACCGGATGTCGGCTTTGCGCTTGAGCGCTCTCGGCCTGGGCCTGGTCGGGCTGAGCGTCTTCGTGCTGTATCGTCCGCGGCGGGGCCTCCGAATCTTCGCGCTGCCGGCGGGATCCTGTCTGTTTGCCTTCGGAGTCTTTGGACTGGCGGGACAGACGATGAATCTGTTCCATCTGCTCGGGGCGTTTCTGGGCGTCTGCCTGAGTCATAACTACGCGATCTTCTCGGCGGAGAACGCGGCGCGGGGAGAGACCCCGCCGCCCTCAATCCGGCTATCGGCGTTGACCACCGCGGTCTCGTTCGGAGTGTTGGCGCTGAGTCGGATTCCCGTCGTGGCCGCGTTGGGCTTCACCGTCGCGTTGATCGTGCTGACGGCGCTCGTGGCGGTGGAGTTGGAACCGTTCGCGGCGCCCGCGCCGGAACCGGACGACGCGGCGCCCGCCAGGAAATGATCCGGCTTGTCGCGCCCGGGAACCGCGGCACAGTACGCGGTGCGCTATGCTTTCTCCCCACCCGTCTCCGGGCGCGACGAAGGTTCTCCTGATCAACCTGAATCGCTACGACCAGCCGTGTCCGGTATATCCGCTCGGGCTGGCTTACGTGGACGGAGCGTTGCGGGCGGCCGGGTATGCGACGCGGATTTGGGATGCGCGCGCCGCCGCGGTTCCGCCCGAAACGTGGGTGCGGGACTGGCGGCCCGATTTCATCGGCATTTCCCTGCGCAACATCGACAATGTGCAATGCCACCAGCCCCGCTCGTTCGTGCGGGACCTGACGGACTGTTGCGCCCGGTTGCGGACGCAGACAGCCGCGCCGCTCATCCTCGGAGGCAGCGCCTTTTCGATTTTTCCACGCGAGCTGTTGCTGCTCTCGGACGCCGATTACGGCATCGGTGGCGAGGGCGAAGGCGTCCTGGTGCCGCTGCTCGACGCCTTGCGGGCCGGCCGGCCGCCGGGGGATCTGCCCGGGCTGTTCTGCCGCGAGGCGGGTGAAGGGGTGCGGGAGGTGCCGCGGCTGCCGTGCGCGACCTTCGGGGGGACGATTCCGGCGCATGATCCGGGAATCCTGTCGGCGTACATCGGCCGGGGCGCCCTGCCCGGGGTGCAGACGCAGCGCGGCTGCCCGATGCAGTGCTGTTATTGCACTTATCCGGTGATCGAAGGAGCGCGCAGCCGGTTTCGCAGCGGCGAGGAAGTGGTAGCGGAGATGAGCCGCCTCGCCGGGATGGGCGTGCGCGACGTGTTCATCGTCGATTCCGTTTTCAACACCCGGACGGACCACGTGATCGACGTGTGCGAAGCCCTCATCCGGGCGAAACTCGACATCTGCTGGGAGTGCTTTCTGCGGCCGCGCGGGATCACCCGCGAGTTGTTGCTGCTGATGCGGCGGGCCGGGCTGAGGCATGTGGAGTTCGGCTCGGACAGCCTGTCGGATCCGGTGCTCCAGAGTTACGGGAAAAGTTTTTCGTACGAGGAGATCGAACGGGCGAGCCACGAGGCGCACGCGCTCGAGCTGAACTACAGTCATTTTATTATTTTCGGCGGCCCGGGCGAAACCCCGGCGACGATGGAAGAGACGCTGACCCGGACCCGCCGGCTGCCCGGGGCTTTTTTCTTTGGGACGATCGGCATGCGGATCTATCCCGGGACCCCCCTTTGGCGGCAGCTCGCGCCAGAAGCGCGGGGAGAAACGCCGGGCGACTATCTGGTCGAACCACGCTTCTATCTGGAGCCGCCGTTTACAGTCGAGGGCCTTTATGCGCGGCTGCAGGAGGAACAGCGCACGGCGCCCAATTGGGCCGTGGGTGATCCACCGCCGGTTTTTGTGGAGGCGATGGAAAAGCTGCGCCGCCGCGGCGTGCGCGGGCCGATGTGGGAATACATCGAGCTGCTGCAGCGCCTGAGCCGGACGTGACGGCGCGATCAGGCGGGGCGCCGGGTCACAGCTTGATTCCGGTGTATTCGCTGAACAACCCCAGGAGCGGCTGGCGGGCCGCCTGGACGAAGCCCGCGTCTTTCAACGCGGCGACCACGGCTGCGGGCGGGACGCACGCGTCCATCGTCTCCCAGAAATACGTCATCATTTTTTCGGCGTCGCGGCTGCGGGTGAACAGCCGCGTGAGGCGCGGATAGATTCGTCCGAAATAGAGGCGGAAGAGAAACGCTCCGGGGCGATGGGCCGGTTTGGTGACCTCCAGGATGAGGACTTTTCCGCCCGGCCGGAGGACGCGGTGGAATTCGCCGAAGGCCGCGTCGAGGCTCGCGACATGCCGGAGGGCGTACCCCATCGTGAGAAAATCGAACGAGCCCGCGGGAAAAGGGAGGGCCTCGGCCCGGCCCAGCACGAACCGCGCGGCGAGCTTGGTCCGGGCGAGGCCCAGCATGCCTTCGCTGGGATCGAGGCAGGTGATGTTCTCCGCCGAGCCGAGAATCTTGGCGGCCTCCACCGCCACCAGGCCCGTGCCGCAGGCCACATCCAGCAGATGCATGCCCGGCGTGAGGCCGTGGCGCTGCTGGGTCCAGCGGCGATAGCGCGCGCCGCTGTGGAGAAACCCCCAGTCGACGACCCGGTCGTAGTATTTGGCCCCGTCGTCGAAAAGCTTGCGGACGAAAGCGGGCTTCTCGACCGTGCTGGCATAGCGGGCCGTGATGGGCGGGTGGGGGATCATGGCAGCGGTGATGAGGACGGGAAGAGCGCGGTGCGGCGCGCTGGGAAAGAGGAGCGTGCAACGGCGGCTGCGCCAAGAGCAAAGTTTTGGTTGCATTCGGCGGAACGCGACCTATACGCTCGCGCCTTTTCCATTACGCCTGCCTCCATTTCCGGAGTGACAGGGGGAACGAAACCATGAAACAACAGTTTACGCTCAACGTCTCGCCGCGCGAGGGCACCGGTCGCAGCGCCTCCCGCCGGCTGCGCAAACAGGACCGCATTCCGGCGATCCTCTATGGGAAGCACACCGCGCCGACCACGCTGTCGGTCGAAGGCCCGGAATTTGTGCGCCTGGTGAAGGCGATCGGCGACAACGCCGCGCTCATCGAGCTCAAAGGGACGAAGGAGCAGGCGCTCTCGATCCTGCAGGAAGTGCAGCGCGATGCGATGACCGATCGCTACCTCCATGTCGACCTGCACGAAGTGAAGGCGGACGAGAAGATGGAGATCAACGTCCCCGTGCATATGTCGGGCGAATCGACCGGCGTGAAGAATGAGGCGGGGGTGCTCGAAGCCACCTCGCACTCCTTGCGCATCCGCTGCCTGCCGAAGGATTTGCCGGCATTCATCGATGTCGACGTCACCGAAATGCACGTCGGGCAGACCATTCACATCCGCGAACTCAAGGCAGTTCCGGGGGTCGTTTTTCTGGGTGACAAGAACCAACCGGTGGTTTCGTGCGTGCAGCCGGTGGAAGAAATTGTCGAGGCGGTCGTCGAGACCGCGGTGCCCGTCGAGGGCGTGCCCGTGGAGGGCGCGACGGCCGAAGGCGCCGCCGCCGTTCCGGGCGCTGCGCCCGCCGCCGGGGCCGCCGCCGCCCCCGGGGCGGCTGCCGGGGCCAAGCCTGGTGCGCCGGCGGTGGCCGGAGCCAAGCCCGGTGCGCCGGCTGCCGCGGGTGGGAAACCCGGTGCACCCGCCGCCGCTCCGACTGCGGGCGGCAAGCCCGCCGCGGCCGACAAGAAGGCTTCGCACGGCAAGCGGTAACCGTTTTTCCGCTGGCCCGGTTGCTTGACGCCGCCGGGTTGGGCGCGCTGTTCTTTGAGACATGTCCATTTTGCTTGTTGCCGGCCTGGGTAATCCGGGGCGCGACTACGCGAAGACGCGGCATAACGCCGGCTTCGCCGTCGTTGACGCCCTGGCATCGCGCCACGATCTCTCCTGGAAAACGGCGGCGCGTTTCACGGCGAAAATCGGGCGCTGGGACCGGGCCGATGGCCGGACCTGCGTGCTGGCCAGGCCGCAGACCTTCATGAACGACAGCGGGCGCGCCGTGCGGGCCCTCGCCGATTTCTACAAGCTCCCGCCGGCCGCAATCATCGTGGTCTACGATGACCTCACGATTGAGCTGGGCCGGATCAAGCTCACGGTGCGCGGCAGCGCCGGCGGCCACAACGGCGTGGCCAGCCTCCTCGAACACCTGGACGGCGGGTTCGTCCGCTACCGCATCGGCATCGGACCGAAGCATCCGCCGGAAATGGACCTCAAGGATTTCGTGCTGGGAAGATTCACCCCGGAAGAACAGACTACTTTCAATCAACATCTCACCGCTTATGTCGACGGCCTCGACCTGCTGATCGAGCAGGGAACCGACCAGGCCATGAACAAGCTCAACCGCCGGACCGACCAAAATGATCCAGACCAAACGCAACTACCACGCGACCTTCATCCTCGATAATCGCGGCAAGGAAGAGACCATCGACCAGATTATCGAAGGCGTGAAAAAAGAGATTGCCGCCGTGCAGGGCGAAGTCACCAGCGTCGAAAACCTCGGCAAGAAGGACTTCGCGCGGGTGACGGACAGCAAGTTTCCCGACGCCGTCTACGTGCAGATCGATTTTGCGGCGCCGGCGGACAGCACGCGCCACCTTCACGAGCGCCTGCGGCTCAATTCCAGCGTCTACCGCGCCCTGGTGCAGTCGGTGTAACCGCCTGCCGCGCCACTCCCCATGGCCTATCTCAACAAAGTCCTCCTCATCGGCAATCTCACGCGCGACCCCGAACTGCGAGTCACGCCGAAAGGAACGGCCATCTGCCAGTTCGGCCTGGCGGTCAACCGCCAATACAAGGACGAGTCCGGCGCCACCCGCGACGAGACGGCGTTCATCGACATCGAGGCCTGGGGCAAGCAGGGGGAACTGGTTTCGAAGTACCTGCAGAAAGGCAGCCCCGCCTTCATCGAGGGCCGGCTGCGCTTTGACTCTTGGGAGGACAAACAAAGCGGCCAGAAGCGCAACAAACTCAAGGTGGTGCTGGAGAACGTGCAGTTCCTCTCTCGCGGCGGTGGCAGTGGCAGCGGTGGTGGTGGTGGCGGCGCCGCCGCTGCGAGCGCGGGCAGCGGAGAAGCGCCCGTGGTCGCGGGGGCCGACGAGCCGCCCGCCGAGCCGGTTTCGCCTCCGGCGCGCGCCGCATCCCGGCCGCCCGAACCCGGACCGCAGAAAGTGGAGGACGACGTGCCGTTTTGATCCGCCTCCCCCGCCCAACCCTTTCCCTCCACCCACGCTCAACCCGGTTTCAGTCATGGCTCATCACGAAATACTGTTGGTCAAACCCGTCGAAAACCTCGGCGCCGAAGGCGACCAGGTCAAAGTCCGCGCCGGCTATGCGCGCAATTACCTTCTGCCGCGCGGCATCGCGGTGCC
The DNA here is from genome assembly GCA_035648795.1 of Opitutaceae bacterium. Classification (GTDB taxonomy): domain Bacteria; phylum Verrucomicrobiota; class Verrucomicrobiia; order Opitutales; family Opitutaceae; genus Fen-1467. Next base: position 9,892 of record DASRKV010000030.1, on the reverse strand, counting down.
GCTGACCACCTCCAACCGCAAGCAGGTCGAGGCGCTCAAGAAACGGCGCGCCGAGCGCGAGACGACGGAACTTTCGGGCGCCCAGGCAATGGCCGGCCGGCTCGAGAAGACCCGCATCGCGTTCGCGGTGAAAACCGGCGAGGGCGGCCGGATGTTCGGCGCCGTGACGGCGAGCGACATCCACGAGAAACTGGCGCAGGCCGGCCTTGAGATCGAGAAGCGCAAGATCCTGCTGCACACGCCGGTGAAGGCGCTGGGCCAGCATACCGTGAAAATCAAGCTGCACGCCGACGTGTCGGTCGATTTGAACTTCGACGTCGTCTCGGAAAACCCGATTGTCCAGCCGGGCAGCTAATGGAGCGCTGTCCCGCCCACCGGCCGCGTCGCGGGGCGCGGCTCGTTTGTCTGGGCCGGACGCGCGCCAGCCGGAGCGGCGCCAGCCGGAGGCACCCGATTGTGAACCACGTGTGGACAACATTTCATTGCTGCGGTGGTGCGGCGGCCGTCTAACTGCCGGATTCACCCTTGCGCATGGCTGAAACCCCCAGTGCCGCCGCGTCGCCCCGCCCCCAGACCAATGGCGGCGGGCCGGCGGCGACGGCCTTCGTTGGCCGGACGCCCCCGCACAGCCTGGAGGCGGAGGAATACCTGTTGTCCTGCTGCCTGCTCGACGGCGGCGACACCATCGCGCGCTGTCTCGAGTCCCGCCTGGTGCCCGAGGCCTTCTATTTTCCCCCCAATCGCCTCATCTTCGAGAAAATCTCGGCGCTCTATCAGAAGAGCCCGCCGGTGGCGATCGAGACGCTGATCGAAGAGCTCCGCACCGCGCAACAACTCGAGGCGGTGGGCGGCGTGCCTTACCTGATCCAGGTCAGCGCGCGCATTCCGACCACCGCGCAGGCGGTCTATTTCATCGAGAAGGTGCGCGAACTCTACCTGCTGCGCGAACTCATCAAGGTCACGACCAGCACCGTCGAGCAGTGCTTCGCCTATCAGGGCGGCCTCGAGGAGTTCATCGACCGGGTCGAGCAGGACATCTTCCGGGTCACGCAGGATCGCATCTCCGATGCGGCCAAGCCGATGAAGGAGCCGGCGCGCGAGGCGATGACGGTCATCAACAAGCTCATGATGAAGAAAGGGGAGCTGACCGGCGTGGCCTCGGGTTTCACGGATCTCGATCGCCTGACGTTCGGCTTCCAGCGGCAGGAGATGATCGTGCTGGCGGCCCGTCCGTCGATGGGCAAGACCTCCCTGGCGCTCAACGTCGCCGAGGCGGCCGTCCTGCCGAAAAGGGGCGAGCCCGTGCCGACGCTGATCTTTTCGCTGGAGATGAGCGCCGCGCAGCTTGCCTTGCGCATGCTGTGTTCGCGCGCCAAGGTCAACATCAAGCTCCTGCGCGAGGGCATGTTGCCGAAACAGGGTCCGGAACAGCAGCGGCTGGTGGATGTCGCAGATGAACTATCGAAATCCTCGTTGTTCGTCGATGATTCCAGCCACCTGACCATCATGGAACTCCGCGCCAAGGCCCGCCGGCTGTACGCGCGCTACAAGCTGGGCATGATCATCGTCGACTATCTGCAACTGCTCAGCTCGCCTGATTCCCAGACGCCGCGCGAGCAGCAGGTCGCGGAGATCTCGCGCGGGCTGAAGGCCATGGCGAAGGAACTTGATCTCCCCGTACTTGTTCTAAGTCAGTTGAACCGCTCGTCGGAGAAGGAGAACCGTGCGCCGCGCCTGTCGGATTTGCGCGAATCCGGCTCCATCGAGCAGGATGCCGATGTCGTGCTCATGCTCGCCCGCCCCAAGGATGCCGATGAAAGATACCAGACCGCCGCCGATTCGGCCGACTTAATTGTTGCCAAGCAGCGAAACGGACCGGTAGGAGAATTGAAGCTAACCTTCCTGAAGGACACCACCCGATTTGAAAACTACGCCCAATAGCCTAGGGCCCAATTGTTTACGGCTTTTCTCATTCGCCCTTGCTCTCCTCATCGGTGCCCCATTGGCGCGAGCCCAGACCGAAACGCCCGTCGCGGAAGCCGCGCCCCAGAAGAAGGTTGCAGCCGTCGCCATCAAATTCATCGGCCTCGCCAATGTCAGCGAGCAGATCGTGCGCGCGAACATCCAGGTGCGGGCCGGAACGGACTACGACGAGGCGGCCGTCGACCGCGACATCCGGTCGCTTTATCGCACCGGTCTCTTCGAGTTCATCGAGGTCAAACGCGAGGAACTGCCGGACAAATCGGTCAATCTGGTGTTCGAGATCACCCCCAAGTTTCGCGTGCAGGCGGTGCGCTTCGAGGGCAACAGCAAGATCAAGACCACCCGGCTGCAGAAGGAGATCAGCACGAAGACCAACACCGCGCTCGACGAGCATACGATCAAGGCCGACGGCGAGAAGCTGCACGAATATTACCAGAAGCACGGCTACAATCAGGCGCAGATCACCTACGATATCGAGCGCGACCGGAGCAGCGGATACGGCACGGTGATCTTCAAGATCCGCGAAGGCGAGAAGGTGCGGATCGGCGACATCCGGTTTACCGGTAACAACCACGTGAAGGCCAAGCGCCTCCGCAAGGAGATGGAGACGAAGCGCTGGTGGATGTTCTCCTGGATCATGGGAACCGGGAAGTTCAAGGACGACGAGTTTGAGGACGATGTGACCAAGCTGGGCGACTACTACCGCGACCAGGGCTACCTCGACGTCGACATCCCGCAGGACCGCATCCTTTACGAGTATCCGAAGTCCGGACGCATGGTGATCACGATTCACGTGGACGAAGGACGGCGCTACCGGATCGGCGACATCACGATCACCGGCTGCAAGCTTTATGCGGAGGACATGCTCAAGCTGGTGCTGCGGCAGAAGAGCGGCATGATCTTTCGCCCGTCCAAACTGGACAAGGATGTCGAGACGCTGGAGGATTTCTACGGCCGGAGCGGCTATCTCGACACGCACGTGCGGCTGGTGCGCAAGGCCAACCTGAGCACCGGCAACATCGACATCGAGTATCAGGTCGAGGAGAGCGAAAAGTATTACGTCGAATCGGTGAAGATCGAGGGCAACACCAAGACCAAGAGCATCGTCGTCATTCGCGAGCTGGTCCTCAGTCCGGGCGACGTGTTCGACACCGTGAGGATGAAAGCCAGCAAAATGCGGCTGGAGAACACGAATTTCTTCGAGGACGTCAACCTCACCCCGGAAAGCACGAACATTCCCGGCCGCCGTAATCTGAAGATTTCCTTCAAGGAGGCGCGGACCGGAAACCTCAGTTTCGGCGCCGGTTACAGCTCGCTGGAACATGCGACGTTCTTTGTCGAGCTCAGCCAGTCCAATTTCGACCTGTTCAACCGGTCTTCGTTCTTCCAGGGGGACGGCGAGAAATTCCGCCTGCGCTTCCAGGTCGGGTCATTGTCGAACGAGGTCATTCTCTCGTTCGAGGAGCCGTGGCTGTTCCAGAAGGAGCTCGCCCTGGGCTTCAACATCTACCGCACCAGCTCCAGCTACACGAGTTCGTTCTATGAGGAGATCCGCATCGGGGCGGAGGTCTATTTGCGCAAGCACCTCTTCGAATACGTGGAAGGCCAGCTCTCGCTGACCGATGAGCAGATCGAGATCACGAATGTCGATCCGAGCGCCTCGCAAATCATCCAGCAGCTCATCGGCAAGAGCCGCACGGTCAAGGTCGGCCTCCAGTTGTTGCGGGACGTCCGGGACAAGATGGTCAATACGACCCGGGGCAGCCGCATCCAGGTGACCACCCAGGTGGCGGGCGGCATTTTGGGCGGGACAAACGAATACTACAGCATCGAGGCGCGCGGATCGGAATTCATCCCGGTGTTTCGGGCCCAGACCCAGGTGCTCGGTCTGATCGCCCGCGGCGGAGTGATCGAGAATTTCGGTAAGAGCACCGAGGTGCCCTTTTACGACCGCTGGTTCCTGGGCGGACCCGATGATTTGCGCGGCTTCGAGCAACGCGACGTCGGTCCGCGCGATTCGGCCGGCGAGCCGATCGGCGGCAAGACCTACGGCATGTTCACCGCCGAATACGCGCTCGACGTCGTCAAACCCGTCCGGTTCGCGATTTTTTATGACGCGGGCTTCGTCAATGCCGGCGCCTACGACTTCAACCCGTCGCACTACAACGATGATTTCGGCGTCGGACTTCGCCTCTTCGTGGGGGGAGCTCCGTTGAGCCTCGATTTCGGTATTCCCTTGACCCACGATCATATTAATAAGAAGGGCAACCAGTTTAATTTCTCTTTCGGCACCCGCTTCTAGCAACCCCAACCTGCTCCCACCTGTCATCTCCTATGAACAGAACGTTGAAATCCATCCTCACCTCAATCGCCTTCGGCGCGACCGCGCTCGGGCTCTCCGCCCAGCCGGCGCTGAAGATGCTCACCGTCGACATGAGCAAGCTCTTCGAAGGCTATTACAAAACGGAACAGGAATTGGCCAAGCTCAAGGCGAGTGAACAGAAGGCGCAGGAGGAGCTCGAACGCATGGTAAAGGAAGGCAACCAGTTGGCGGACCAGTACAAGGAGACGCTGGAGCAGTCCAAGAACACCCTGTTGACCACCGAGGCGCGGTCAAAAGCGGAGACCGATTCGGCGAAGATGCTGGACGAAATCCAGCGGCGCCAGGCCGACATCAACAACTTTCGGGGCAACACCCAGCGCATGCTGACGCAACAGTGGAACAACGTTCGTGGCGTGCTGGTCGATGAGATCGACAAGAAGGTCGCCGAAGTGGGCAAAGGCAAAGGCGCGACCGTCGTCGTGGACCGGAACTCCCTCGTTTATGCAGATTCCGCTTACGACATCACCGAGGAGTCGCTGGCCGCGATCAACAAGGATCGCCCGGCGACGCCGCCCGCCGCGACGCCCGCCACGCCGGCCCAGGCCGCTCCGGCGTCGTCTGCGACAACTTCCGAGACCCCCCGTGTGACCGTTCCTGGGCTGGCTCCGAAAAAATAAGCCGACCCCGCCGGGGCGAGGCCAGGAACACCAGACTTCCAACCAGAACCCCGCCCGATTTGGGCGGGGTTTTTTCTTTGGGCGGAGCCGGAATTTTGCTTAAGTACCGGGTGACGGTTCCCGTTGCGAGCTCCGACCACCGGAATCCGGACGACGGTTCCGCCACCGAAATCTCCCGCCATGCAGCTTTCGTTCACCTCCGATGAAATTGCGGCCATCGTCCAACCGCGGGCCACACGAGGCACGACCACCGTCCCGATCCAGGGGATCTCCGCGCTCCGCACCGCCCGGCCCGGCGACTTGTCTTTTCTTGGCCAGGCGAAGTACAAGGCGGACGTAGCCGCCACGCAGGCGTCGTTGGTGCTGCTCCCGCCGGATTATGTCGGTGAACCGAAGGCGAACCAGCTCTTTCTGGTGGTGGACCAGCCATCGGTGGCGCTGGCGCGGTGGTGCGCGCACCTCGAGGCGGCGGCGCGACCGCCCCGGGTGGCGGGCGTGCATCCCACCGCCGTGTTGGCGACGGACGCCCGCATCGCGGCGAGCGCTTCGATCGGCCCCTTGTGCGTGGTCGAGGCCGGGGCATGCATTGGAGAACGGGTGGACCTCCAGGCGGCGGTGTACGTGGGGCGCGAGGTCATGATTGGCGACGATTGCGAGCTCATGCCGGGAGTGCGGGTCTATGCCGGTTCCGAACTCGGACGGCGGGTGCGGATCCACGCCAACGCGGTGATCGGATCCGACGGTTTCGGTTACGAATTTGTCGGCGGTCGTCATGAGAAGGTGCCGCAGATCGGCAAAACGCTGATTGAGGACGACGTGGAAATCGGCGCGGGCAGCACGATCGATCGCGCCCGGTTTGGCTGCACCGTCGTCGGGGAGGGCACGAAAATCGACAATCTCGTGCAGATCGGGCACAATGTCGTCATCGGGCGCCACTGCATCCTCTGCGCCCAGGTCGGCATTTCCGGCAGTGTCGTGATCGAAGACTACGTGGTCCTCGCGGGCCAGGTTGGCGTTGGCGGACACATCACGATCGGCCGCGGCGTGAAGGCCGGTGGGGGGGCGGCGATCACCCACGACCTGGCAGCGGGGAGTTCCGTGAATGGCTCGCCTGCCATTCCGCTGTTGCTCGAGCGGCGTATCGCCGTCCTCAAACAGCGCCTGCCGGAGCTTTTTCACCGCGTGGACGCGCTGGAGGAGCAGATCAAGGCGGCGCCGGGCGGCGGGACGTCGGCTTCCGTCTGAGGGCCGGCGCCGGCTGTCGGGCGGCACCTGACACGCCGCGCTGGCCCGGCATCCGCGGCCGCAGAATTAACTTTCGCCGCCAAGGCTTCTTGGCAAGATGGCGGGCATCTTATGAGCGATGTTCGGTTGAAAATATTCACCGGAAACTCCAACCGGCCCCTGGCGGAGGAAATCTGCCGGCACATCAACGTCCCGCTGGGCGAGGCCACGGTGACCAGTTTTCCAGACGGCGAATCGTTCGTGAAGATCAACGAAAACATCCGGGGCGCGGATGTTTTCATCATCCAGTCGACGTGTCCGCCGTCGAACCATCACCTGATGGAGTTGCTCATCATGATCGATGCGGCCCGCCGGGCATCCGCGCAGCGCATCACTGCGGTCATGCCGTTTTACGGTTATGCGCGCCAGGATCGCAAGGACCAGCCGCGGGTGCCCATCACGGCCAAGCTGGTGGCGAACCTGCTCGTGGCCGCGGGCGCCAATCGCGTGCTCACCATGGATCTCCACAGCCAGCAGATCCAGGGCTTCTTCGACATCCCGGTCGACCATCTTTACGCCTCTCCGGTGTTTTTCGACTACCTCGCCAAGAACATGCCGCCGAACCTCATCGTGTGCTCGCCGGACGTCGGCGGCATGAAGATGGCCGCAGCGTACGCGGACATGCTGGGGGCCGGTCTGGGGCTCGTGGCCAAGAAGCGCACGAGTGCCACCACCGTCGAAGCGATCAACGTGGTGGGCGACGTCAAGGGCTGTGACGTGTTGCTGGTCGATGACATCACCGAAACGGCCGGCACGCTCATCGCGGCGGCGAAGATCCTCCGGGATAGCGGGGCCGTCAGTGTGCGCGCGGCGGTCAGCCACTGCATTTTGAACGATCTGGCCTATGAGCGGCTGAAGAGCGGGCTGATCGATGAGCTCATCACGACCAATTCGATTCCGAACGATCCGCGCGGCCTGCCCATCACCGCCCTGAGCATCGCCGACCTCCTCGGTGACGCGATCGTGCGCATCAACAGCAACGAGAGCATCACCAGCCTTTTCAAGATCAAGGGCTTTTGAGCGGTTCGGTTTGTGCGGAACCGGGTGCGCGGCTATTGTGTCAACCGGGATCCCTCTCCTCCATGAATTTCAAAGTCCTCCTCCACGGTCCGGCATTGATCCTGACAGCGCTGCTCTGGGTGGGCGCCAAGGAGGCGCCCCCTCCGAAGCCGGTGCTCAAGATCGATCTGTCGCCCCTCAACGACGGGAAATCCCCCCCGGTCGTGAGTTATGCCGATGTCGTTGAGCCGGTGCAAAAGGCGGTGGTGTCGATCTACTCGAGCAAGACGGTGCGACGGCGCCTGCCGCCCTATTTCCGGCAGTTCTTCGGCGACGAGGATCGTGAGTCGCGCGAAGAGGGCCTCGGCTCCGGGGTCATCGTCTCGCCCAACGGCTATATCCTGACCAACAACCACGTCGTCGAGGGCGCTGACGAACTCAAGGTGGCCCTGGCGGACGACCGCGAGTTCAAGGGCAAGATTATCGGGACCGACCCCAAAACTGATGTCGCGGTCATCAAGATCGAGGCGGACAACCTGCCCACGGTCACGCTGGCTGACAGCGACCGGTTGCGCGTTGGCGACGTGGTGTTTGCCGTCGGCAATCCACTCGACATCGGGGAGACCGTGACCACCGGCATCGTCTCCGCCAAAGGCCGGCGCGTTCATCTGCTGGATGATATCAACGGCTACGAGGATTTCATCCAGACCGACGCCGCCATCAATCTGGGCAATTCCGGCGGTGCGCTCGTCGACGCGCGAGGGCGTCTCGTCGGCATCAACAGCGCGATGATGTCGACCACCAATGGCAGCATGGGCATCGGATTTGCCGTTCCGATCAATCTCGCTTCGAGCGTGATGCAGAGTCTCATCGCGACCGGCACGGTGGCGCGTGGTTATCTGGGGGTGGGCGTCGAACCCCTGACCGCGGAGCTGGCCGAGGCGATGGGCAAAGACGCGAAGGGGATGGTCATCTCGACCGTCACCGCTGACAGCCCCGCCGCCAAGGCGGGGTTGAAGCAGGAGGACGTCATCGTGGCGATCAACGGCCGGCTGGTGGATTCCCTCGATGTATTGCGTTTGATCATCGCGCAGACTCCCCCCGGCACGAAGGTGAAGGTGAGATATCTGCGCGAAGGCAAGATTGCGGACGTGGATGTCACGCTCACCAAACTCACGGACGACAGCGCCAAGCCGGATGAATTCGTCACCGGCGTCACGGTGGCGCGGGTGGACGACGACACCCGGCGCACCTTCCGGCTGCCGGATGAGGTCGACGGCCTGGTGGTGACCGAAGTGGCCGACACCTCGCCCTATCGCGAGCGATTCCAGCAGGGCATGGTCATCGTGCAGGTGAATCGCACGCCGATCGAAGACGTGCCTGGCGCCCGCTCGCAGTTGCGCCCGGGCCGTAATTTCTGCCTGGTCTGGGACCGCGGCGGGTTTCGATATATCCCGTTCAAGAACGGCGATTGAATCCGCCGGAGTGTTTCACGGCCGGCCGCGGCAAATCCTCACGGGCATGACGGGAGGCGGCGACGAGGCGAAAGCGAACCCCGACGGGCTGATGGAGACGCGACGCCCCCATCGCGTGATGCCATCGCTCGCTTGGGGTGAAAAGGGCGTTCCTTTCTTCTGCCCCGGTTGCCGTCACTTCGGTGCCGGGGCGCCCGATGCCGGCGGCGGCTCGGATCGGGCGGACAGGGAGGCAAGATTTTCAGCCTTCCAGCGCATGGCGGCGTAGATGCGGCTGCGCCCGCTGGGGTGATCGTAGAAGATCATTTCCTCGACCGGCCCGGGGCTCAGTTTGCGATATTCCGCGACTTGCAGGGTCATCTGCGCAACGCCGTCCGGCTGCCGGCTGGCGTTGAGCCCAAAGATGTCGGCCTCCACCTCCTGCAGGCGCGAGAAGGAATTCAGCACCGGCGTGAGAGCGAAGAAGAAGGCCGAGACGAGCAGCATCGCCAGCGGCAGCACCGCCGTGTCGCCTACCCTCCGGATCTGCCACCGTTCGCCCCAGCGTCGCAGGCAACGCTCCAGCGCCCAGCGCAGCCACGCGAATCCCGCGATAATCACGATGAGGTAGAACATCAGCCCCGTGTAAATGTGGTTGAGCACGTAGTGCCCCATCTCATGCCCCACCACCGCCTGGATCTGCTCCGGTGTTCCGCGGCGGAGCAGATTGTCATTCAGCGTGATGCGCATGGTGCTGCCCAGCCCGCTGACGTCGGCGCTGACGCGCGTGGTCTGGCGGGACGCGTCGACGACATACACCTCCTTTGCCGGGAGGCCATTCGCGCGCGCCATGCTCAGGATCGGGCCGGTGACCCGGGGATCGTCCAGCCAGGTCACCCGGTTGAAGATCGGCACGAGGTAGACCGGCGCGATCATGGTCACGAACGCGGTGAAGGCCACGGCGACCACGGCCCCCCAGATCCACCAGGTGCGCTGCAGGCGCCGCACCACGCCGAACAGCGCCATGCTGCTGATCCCGCCCAGCAGCATCCCGACGAGCAGGCTCTTGACCTGGTCGACCATCCAGGGACCGAAGGTCTGGGTGGCGAGGCCGTAGTGGTGCTCGCGCCCATAGCCCTCGTAGACGGCCAGCGGGAAACCCAGCAGCGTGG
>DASRKV010000029.1:0-3836 GCA_035648795.1 Opitutaceae bacterium | reverse complement strand
GCTGACGGTGATCCGTTCCGGCGTGAAGGCCGGGGAAACGGTAGTGACCGACGGCCAGTTGCGCCTTGTGCCGGGCACCCGGGTCGAAGCCAAGCCGCTGATCGTGCCGGGAGAAGGCGTGGCCACGACGGACGCGGCGCCAAAACAGAACTCCTGACCCGGCCCACATGAATCTGCCCGAAGTCTGCATTCGCCGGCCGGTGATGACCACGCTGCTGAGTGCGGCGTTGTGTGTGTTCGGCGTGATGGCCTACCGGCTGTTGCCGGTCAGCGACCTGCCCAACGTCGACTTTCCCACCGTCGTCGTTTCCGCCAGCCTCCCGGGCGCCACGCCCGAGACGATGGCCTCCGCGGTGGCCACGCCGCTGGAACAACAGTTCTCCACGATCGCCGGCATCGATTCGATGACCTCGACGAGCACGATCGGCTCCACCCAGATCACGCTGCAATTCACGCTCGAACGCAACATCGACGCCGCCGCGCAGGACGTCCAGGCGGCCATCGCCGCGGTGCAGCGCCGCCTGCCGGTCGACATGCCGGCGCCGCCGTCGTACCGCAAAACGAACCCCGCCGACCAGCCCGTGCTGTTCCTGGCGCTGAGTTCGCCCACGCTGCCGCTCGCGGCGGTCGACGAATACGCCGAGACGATGCTCACGCAACGCATCTCGATGGTGGATGGAGTGTCGCAGGTGCAGGTCTACGGCGCCCAGAAATACGCCCTGCGGGTGCGGCTCGACCCGAGCCTGCTGGCCAGCCGCGGGATCGCGCTGGATCAGGTGCAGACGGCTCTCGCCGCCCACAACGTCAACCAGCCCACCGGGTCGCTCGACGGCCTCCACCAGACGCTAACGGTGGTGGCCAACGGCCAGCTGGCCGACGTGAACGAGTTTCGCAACATCGTCGTCGCTTATCGCAACGGCGCGCCGGTGCGCCTGGGCGAGCTGGCGGCGGTGATCGACAGCGTGCAGGCCAATCGCGTGGCCAACTGGTACTACGCGAACGGGCGGGGCGCCCGCTCCATCGTCCTCGCCATCCAGAAACAACCCGGCACCAACACCGTCGAGGTCGTGGACCGGGTGCGCGCGCTTCTCCCGGCCTTCGAGCGGCAGTTGCCCGAGTCGGTTTTCCTCGACGTGCTGCGCGACCAGTCGGCCGCGGTGCGCGAGTCGGTCGCGGATGTGCGCTTCACGCTGGAGCTGGCGATCGTGCTGGTGGTCCTGGTGATCTTCCTTTTTCTGCGCTCGATCCCGGCGACCGTCATCCCGGGGGTCGCGATTCCCATGGCCCTGCTCGGCACGTTTGTCGCGATGTTCTTCTGCGGCTACACGCTCGACAATCTCTCCCTGCTCGCGCTCACGCTCTCGGTCGGCTTCGTGGTCGACGACGCCATCGTGATGCTCGAGAACATCGTGCGCCACATCGAGCAGGGCATGCCCGTGCGGGCGGCGGCGCTCCAGGGCTCGGGGGAGATCGGCTTCACCATCCTGTCGATGACGCTGTCGCTCGTCGCGGTGTTCATCCCCGTGCTGTTCATGGGCGGCATTCTCGGCCGGTTGCTGCATGAGTTTGCCGTCACGATCACCGCCGCCATCCTCGTGTCCGGGCTCGTTTCCCTCACGCTGACGCCGATGCTCTGCAGCCGTTTTCTGCACCCGCACCGGACGGCGGAGGGAAAAGATCTCCATGGGCGGATGTATCAGGCTTCCGAACACGTCTTCGAGGCGATGAAGTCGGCCTACGAGCGGTCGCTGCGCTTCTGCCTGCACCACCGGGGTCCGACGGTGGGCGTGGCGGGCCTCATGGTCGTGCTGACGGTGGTGATGGCGCGCGTGCTGCCGCAGGGCTTCATCCCGACCGACGACACCGGGCTCCTGGCCATCTACACCGAGGCCTCCCAGGACGTGTCCTTCGACGAAATGGCGCGCCATCAGCAGGCGGCGGCGGCGATTCTCGCGAAGAATCCGGCGGTGGACGCGTTCATGTCGGCGATCGGCGCCGGCGGCGGCAGCACGACGCTCAACAACGGGCGGATGATCGTGCGCCTGAAGCCCCGGAACCAGCGCCTCCCCGCCGCGAAGGTCGTGCAGCAGCTCCGGCAGGAGCTTGCCGTCATCCCCGGCCTGATCGTGTATCCCCAGCAACCGCCGACGATCCGCATCGGCGGGCTGCAGTCCAAGTCGCTGTACCAGTTTTCGCTCTCCGGTTCGAATCTCGACGAGCTTTACCGCGTCGCCCGCGAGGTGGAGGTGAAATTCCGCGCGCTGCCGCAGTTGGTGGACGTCAATACCGACCTCCAGATCACCAGCCCCGAGGTGCGGGTGGACATCCAGCGCGACCGTGCGGCGACGCTCGGGATCACCCCCGGACAGATCGAGGACGCCCTCTACAGCGCGTTCGGCACGCGGCAGGTTTCCACGATCTACACGCCCACCAACCAGTATTACGTGATCATGGAGGTGGCGCCTGAATTTCAGCTCGATGCGTCGGCCCTGTCGCTCATCTATCTGCCCACGCGTACCGGCCGGCTGGTGCCGCTCGATACCGTGGCCGACCTGCGCCGCGAGGTCGGGCCGCTGTCCGTCAACCATCTCGGCCAGGTGCCGGCGGTCACGCTCTCGTTCAACCTCCGGCCCGGCACGGCGCTGAGCGAAGCGACCGCGGCAATCAACGAAATCGCGCACCGCGACCTCCCCGCCACGATCAGCTACAGCTTCGTGGGTGCGGCGCAGGCCTTTGCCTCCTCGACCCAGGGCCTGGGCCTCCTGCTGATCATGGCCGTCCTCGTGATCTACATCGTGCTCGGCATTCTTTACGAGGATTTCATCCATCCGCTCACAATTCTTTCGGGCCTGCCGGCCGCCAGTTTTGGCGCGCTCTTCACGCTGTGGGCGTTCCGGCAGGAACTCAACATCATGGGTTACGTGGGGATCATCCTGCTGGTCGGCATCGTGAAGAAGAATGCGATCATGATGATCGATTTTGCGCTCGTCGCGCGCGACCGCGGTGAAACGTCGGCCGAGAAGGCGATCTTCGAAGCGTGCATGGTGCGCTTCCGGCCGATCATGATGACCTCGTGCGCGGCCCTGGCCAGCGCGGTGCCGATCGCCCTGGGCCTCGGGGCCGGAGCCGAGTCGCGCCGTCCTTTGGGTCTGGCCGTGGTCGGCGGCCTGGTGGTCTCCCAAATGTTGACCCTCTACATCACGCCGGTCGTCTATATTTACATGGAGACATTCGCCGCCCGCCGGAAGCGCAGCCGCGCGGCGGAACCAACGGTAGTTGTTGCCGGAAGCCAGATTGCGGCCAGATAGTGCCGGCAGGATCTTGCGTCGGGCCTTTCCCTTGTCTAGGAATCTGCCCGGTCCCGGAGTCGGCTGGACTTCCGATGGATGAAACCTTGTTGAGGACGCCATGTCTCCCCCCTGGGCCCGGCAGCAGTCATGAGAACACTTATCACCCTTGCTCCCGCGACCTTGGCGGTCGCCGGGGTGATCGGCAAGGTGGTCGCCGCCGCCCGCTTTCCTCGACCTATGAAACACCACCGCAGCTTTCTCCTCTGCCTCGCGCCGGCGGCCGCGTTTCTTGCCGGCTGCGCCTCCAACCCGGGGCCCGATGAGCAGCTGGACACGACGAAATACACCATCGAGAGCACGGGAAAGTTCGTCCGGCTCGACGAGTCCGCGCAGGCCTCCGTCACGTGCACCGGCTTGCAGGAGCGGATTCTGCCGGATGGCCGTCTCGAAGTCGTGGCCAACGTGAAGAACCTGGAAAAACGCCGCCTCCAGGTCCAGATCAACTGCGTGTTCAAAGACGAGCAGGGGGTCTCGACCGGGGACGAA
>DASRKV010000028.1:0-7947 GCA_035648795.1 Opitutaceae bacterium | reverse complement strand
GCCAATTCGTTGCTGACCGTCACCCCCTCGGCGGCGGTCAGGGTCCCCACGGCGTGAAACTCGCGCTGCCACGTGCTGGTCGCGGCGTTGATGGTCGCCACCGCCACGGGCGGCGGCCGGGCTGCGGCGCGCGCCCGGTTGATCTTCTCAATCGTATAAACCTTGAACGCGGCAATGGCTCCCAAAACGAGAATCACGGCCGCAACCATGCCCAACGTGCGTTTGACCATGATTGTCATCAAAACCGGCGGCGACGCCGCCGGACCTCATTATGACTATGAATACGTCCCCGCGCAACCGGCGGCCGGCACTTTGCCGGTTTCTCCCAAGCCAGCCCCGGCGCGCGCCGCCTTGCCTCCTGGAACGTGCCGACCACCGTTGTCTGCATGTTGGCCCGCCGGTTCCCCGAAGCGTGCGGCGAATCCGCGCTGATCGCCACGCTTGAACCGGCCGTCATCGCAGCCATATTTTGCGCCCATGTTTTCCGCTGAACGCTGCATCGGGATCCTTGACGAAATCCGTGCCCGCAGGCCGCTGGTGCACAATATCACGAACTATGTCGTCATGAACAACACGGCGAACGCCCTGCTCGCGCTCGGCGCCTCGCCCGCGATGGTCCACGCCAACGAGGAGGTCGAGGAGTTCGTGGCAATTTCCGCCGCGCTCGTCGTCAATCTCGGCACGCTCTCGCCCGCCTGGGTCGCCGCGATGCACAAGGCGGTCCGGGCCGCCGTCGCCCGCGGCATACCCTGGGTGCTGGATCCCGTCGGCGCCGGCGCCACGACGTACCGCACCCAAACCTCCGCCGCGCTCGCCGGACTCAAACCCGCCTGCATCCGCGGCAACGCCAGCGAAATCATGGTGCTCGCCGGCGCGACGGCCGAGACAACCAAGGGCGTCGACGCCTCGCACGGTTCGGCCGTCGCCCTCGCGCCCGCCCGGCGGCTGGCGCAGGCGACGGGCGCCGTCGTGGCGGTGACCGGCGCGACGGACTACGTGACGGATGGCGCTGCGCTCATCGGGCTGTCCAACGGACATCCGCTGATGACGAAGGTGACCGGACTCGGCTGCACCGCCACCGCCCTGGTCGGCGCCGCCCTGGCCGTGGAGAAAGACCGCCTGGCCGCCGTGGCCGCGGGTCTGTCGTTCCTGGCGATCGCCGGGGAGATGGCCGCCGAACAGAGCCCGGGACCGGGGTCGCTCCAGCTCCATCTGCTCGACGCGTTGCATCAGCTCGATGCCGCGACGATTCAACGCCGGCTGAAGATCGTGGCATGAAACGGGTGGAGCCCGCCGTCCCGGCAGGTTCGACAACCTGCCGGGACGGCAGGTTCCACCTTCCCCATCTTTGCATGAAGCAACGGTTCGATCTTTCCCTTTACCTCGTCACCGATCCGGAGATGACCGCCCGCCGCGGCCTTGTTGAGACGGTGGCGGCTGCCATCGCCGGCGGCGTGACGATCGTGCAGCTCCGCCAGAAGGACGGACCCGCCCGGCGGTTGGTCGAAACCGGCCGGGCGCTGCACGCCCTGCTGGCGCCGCGCCGGATTCCGCTCATCGTCAACGACCGGATCGACGTGGCGCAGGCAATCGGCGCGGAGGGCGCCCATGTCGGCCAGGACGATCTGCCGCCGGCCGCCGCCCGCGCCCTGCTCGGTCCACACGCGATCATCGGACTCTCGATCACCGATGAGCGCCAGTTGGCCACGCTCGACGGCTCGGTTGATTACGTCGGACTCGGACCGCTCTTTCCGACCGGCACAAAGGCCGATGCGGCGCCGGCGCTGGGCGAGGAAAAGTTTGCCGCCTTCCGGCGCCGTCTCCCGCTGCCGGTGGTCGCGATCGGCGGCATCACCATCGCCAACGCCGCCCGCGCCATTGCGGCGGGCGCCGACGGCGTCGCGGTGGTGTCGGCCATCTGCGCCGTCCCGGATCCCCGCGCCGCCGCCCGGGCGCTGCGTGCTGCCGTGGACGCGGCGCTCGCGGCTCGATCCGCGCGCAGGTGACCACGGAGCTTTTTTCGCGGATGCAGGTCCAAACCATCAATGACCGGACTCTTCCGCTGCTGGTTTTGTGGTTTCACTAAATCGCCTTCCTGGTCACGTTTTCCGGCAATGCACCGCTTCATCCTCATTCTCCTCACCTTTGGAATTGCCCGCGCGGCCGCGCCGGTGGACCTCTTCAACGGCAAAGATCTCACCGGATGGGAACTGGTGGCAAATCCCGCGACGGATATCGCCGCGGCATGCCATGTGACCGATGGCGGAGGGTTCGCTGTCAGCGGCAAGCCGGTGGGTTATCTGCTGGCGGCGGGCTCGTACGAGAATTACCGGTTGCACGTCGAATATCGCTGGCCCGCGGGCGCCGCCAGGAACAGCAACAGCGGCGTGCTGGTGCATATCGCCTCCGGACCGGTCGACCGCAACACCTGGCCGGTGTCGCTTCAAATCCAGACCAGAATCAATCGGGCCGGCGATCTGCTGCCGATGGCGGGTGCGAAGTTCGCCGAAGCGCTGTCCTCCGATCCCGGAGCCAAGACGCCGCAACTCGATCACCTGAGCCTGGTTTCTGAGAAGGCTCTGGGCGAATGGAATTCCATCGATGTCGTCTGCCGCGGCGGAACGATCCAGGTCAGCATCAACGGCGTCTTCCAGAACAGGGTCACCCACTGCAGTCCAAACGCCGGACGGATCGGGATCCAGCTGGAAGGGTTTCCTTTCGAACTGCGGAACCTTCGTCTCACCGCGCTCGATTGAGTCGCACCCGCGCCGACCACACGGCAAAGCGCAGCCTTGCTCCGGGAGCGAAATCGGCCAATGTCGCCGCGCGTGAGGAGGCGGTCCGTTTCCTGGCGAACGTGGCGGCGGTGACGTTCAACCGAGGTGCGAATCATTGGCGGATGGATTATGCTCGCCACTGGATTGACGATTAACAAACTGCCCCGCGTTTTGCGCATGAGATCTTGCCGTCGAAGCCGGCGCGCCTTCCCCTCCGCTGGTGACACGCCGATTCCACCCCGCCCTTTGGGCACCGCGTAGGCTGTAAGGCCGGATCGCGCCCCACCAGGCCTCTCCGACCACCCCAACGGCTCCCTTTCTTTGTCCGCCGTTTACCCATCCGATCCATCCCGAGTCCATGAATACCCTGACCCCAATCCTCGCAGCCGCGAACGCCGACACCTCGACCCTGACCGGCGTCGACTGGCTGGCCATCGTGCTCTATTTTAGCATCCTGCTGAGCGTTGCCTGGTGGGTCGTAAAGAGGGCCAAGGACAACGCGACCGATTATTTTCTGGCCGGCCGCAACCTCGGCTGGTGGGTCATCGGCGCCTCCATTTTCGCTTCAAACATCGGCTCGGAACATATCGTCGGTCTCGCGGGCTCGGGCGCCAAGGATGGCGTGGCCATGGCGCATTATGAACTGCATGCCTGGTGCCTCCTGGTGCTGGCCTGGGTCTTCGTCCCGTTTTATGCGCGTTCCCTCGTCTTCACGATGCCGGAGTTCCTCGAACGTCGCTTCAGCCCCAGCTCGCGCTATGTGCTGTCGATTGTGTCGTTGATCACGTTCGTCGTGTCGAAGATCGCCGTGGGTATCTTTGCCGGCGGCGTGGTTTTCTCCACGCTGCTCCCGGAAATCCACGTGAACCTGTGGGGCGTGGAAATCAATAGCTTCTGGATCGGTTCCGTCGCGGTGATCGTATTAACCGGCCTGTACACCACCCTGGGCGGCATGCGCGCAGTGGCGTACAACGACGCAGTCCAGGTCGTCGTTCTGATCTGCGGCTCGGCGACCCTCACTTTCTACGGCCTGTACAAACTCGGCGGCTGGCACGAACTGCGCGCCATCTGCGGCTCTGACATGTTCAACCTATGGAAACCGATGACGCCGCCGGGTGTCGAGTCCACCTGGGCGCCGGTGCTGGAGCGCGCGGCCGACGGGCACATGATGAAACAGGCCTGGTATTTCAACGACCATTACCCGTGGCTCGGCATGCTGATTTGTGCGCCGATCATCGGCCTGTGGTACTGGTGCACCGACCAATACATCGTTCAGCGGGCTCTGAGCGCCCCGAACCAGCAGACCGCACGCCGGGGCAGCATCTTCGCCGCGTTCCTCAAACTGTTTCCTCCCTACCTGTTCATCATCCCCGGCCTGATCTGGTATGCGCTGGTCAAGAGCAACAAGGTGCCGGAAATCTCCATGGGCGTAAACTACGACCCCCAGAACGCGTTTCCGATGATGGTGAAGCACCTCCTGCCGTCCGGCCTGCGCGGCCTCGTGGTGGCCGGATTGCTCTCGGCCTTGATGGGCTCCCTCGCTGGCGTATTCAACGCCTGCTCCACTTTGTTCACGGTGGACCTATACCAGAAATTCAGGCCCGGCGCGTCGCAGTCTCAACTCGTGCGGATGGGACGAATCGCCACGACCATCATGGTGCTGATCGCCCTGGCGTGGATCCCAGTGGTCCAGGGAGCGCACAGTCTTTACGATTATCTGCAGTCGGTGCAGGGCTATCTGGCGCCGCCGATCTTCGTCGTTTTCTTCTTCGGTGTGTTCTGGAAGCGCCTCAACGCGCGCGGTTGCCTCTGGACGATGGTCGTGGGCTTCGCGCTTGGATTGTTCCGCATGCTCATCGATACGCCGGTCACCATGAAGCTGAAAGGGTTTGAAGGCGGTTATGCTGAAGGCTCCTTTCTGTGGGTGATGAATAACATCAACTACCAGTACTTCAGCATCCTGATCACTATCGTCTCAGCAGTCGTCATGGTGTCGGTCAGTTATTTTACTGCGGACCCGGATTACGCCCGCATCGAGGGACTGACGTTCGGCACGTCCACGCAAGAAGACAAAGCGAAGACCTATGCCAGCTGGGATTGGCGCGAGGTAGCGGCGTCCGGCTTGATCCTGGTCTGCATTCTCGGCGCCTACCTCTACTTCCGCGGCTGAGCGCAGATCTCCGGGGCAACGGCGCGTGTTAGTGATGGAATTTTCGGATCCCGCCGCTTCTGCGCGCGGCGGATCGCGTGTCGCCGCGCGCGCCGGCGAGCGGACCCAACGCCGTCGGCTAATGCAATCCGGTCATCTGCCGAGCCTGCGTCCGTGGCGCGCGAAGGTCCGGCATATTCCCGAGGAGTTCCGAAGTCTCTGGGTTCCTTTTCGTTGGACAACCGATGACGGCCGCGCACAGTTTGCCGGATCATGTCCGAACAGAAACTCTTTTCCGATCCCCGCTCTTCCTGCCTGCCCGCCCGCCTCGACGACGAGGAGGACGAACCCGGGGAGGAGCCGAAGTCCGCGCAAACTCCCCCCGGAGTGGGTGCCCTCATTCAACGGAAGTTCCTCGATGCGCGGAAGATTTTCCTCTGGGGCGCGGTCACCGACGAGACGGCCAAGGACGTGTGCGAGAAGCTCCTGTACCTTGAGTCGAAAGATCCGGGCAAGGACGTCACCTTTTACATCAACACACCTGGTGGCTCCATCACGGCGGGCATGGCAATTTACGATACGATCAAGCTGCTGACCTCGCCCGTCACCATCGTTGTGACGGGAATGGCCGCGTCCATGGGATCCGTCTTGTTGTGCGCCGCGCCGAAGGGTCGCCGCCTGATCTATCCCCACGCCCGGGTGCTGATCCACCAACCCCTGATCGCCGGGCGATTCATCGGCCCCGCCACCGACATCAATATTCAGGCGAAGGAAATGGAGAAGCTGCGCGACGAGTTGAACCAGATCCTGGCCGGCGCGTCCGGTCAGCCGATCGAGAAGATCTCCAAAGACACCGATCGCGACTTCTATTTGAACGCCAAGGAAGCCATCGAGTACGGTTTGGCGGACAAGATCGTGGAAGGACTCTGACCGGTCTCACGCCTGCTGCGCCGGATTTCGCGCGACTTGCCATTCCGCCGGCCCCGTCTTCTATTTCGTTTCCGGCGATGGATTCCGCCGACCCGACAGGGTGAACCGCCCCGCGCTTGCGGACGCTAATGACTCCTGCTGCAGTTGAAGCGGTTACAGGAAAGTCATGGTTCTATATCTTTTGATCGCCCTGGGCGGGGCACTTGGCAGCGTCGCCCGCTTCTGGCTCTCAGGCCTGGTCGCCACTCACGTTGGCGCCACGTTTCCGTGGGGCACGTTTGTCGTCAATGTCACGGGCTCGTTCATCATCGGCTTTTACGCCACCCTGACCGGCCCGGACGGCCGGGTTTTCGCCGGGGGCAACTCGCGGCAGTTTTTCATGACCGGCGTCTGCGGCGGCTACACGACGTTTTCCTCGTTCAGCCTGCAGACGCTCAACCTCGCCCGTGACGGCGAGTGGCTGCAGGCCGGCGGCAACACGGTCGGTTCGCTCGTCGCCTGCCTGGTCGCCGTCTGGCTCGGCCACCTGGCGGCCGCCTACTTCAACCAACTGAAGGGATCCTGACATGGAAATACCCAACGAATCCATTCTCCTGCGAATCTTCATCGGCGAGTCCGACAAGTGGCACCACCAGCCGCTCTACGAGGCCATCGTGTTCAAGGCGCGCGAACAGCACCTCGCCGGCGTGACCGTGCTGCGCGGCGCGATGGGCTTCGGCAAATCCAGCCGCATGCACACGAGCAAGATTCTTCGCCTGTCGGTCGACCTGCCGCTAGTCATCGAGATCGTTGACAGCGAGGAGAAGATCAATGCCTTCCTCCCCGTGCTCGACGGCATGATCAGCGGCGGTCTTGTCACCCTCGAAAAAGTGCGCGTCCTGCACTACCGCGGCACGATCGTGCCGCCGGGGCCCTCCCCCGCTTCCCCCTGACCGTCGATGACTCTTCTCCGGCCTCCTGCCTCTCCCTCGACGCCCGCCGCCTTGCGTTCGTTATCATCATTCCGTTGCCATTGATGAACCTGGAGGCCGTCCGTCAGGTCCATTGAACTCGTGCAGCCCGCAGGATCCCGCCCATGAGCAAACCACCCACTCCTGAGGCTCCACCGCGTTTCGCTTCTCGCGCCCGTTGGCTCAACCGCACGGTGCTGGGCATCGGGCTGGCGTCGCTGTTCAGCGACTGGTCGCACGAGATCGCCACGACCGTGCTGCCCGCGTTTCTCGCGACGATGGGCGCCGCCGCAGTCTGGCTCGGTCTCATCGAAGGCATCTCGGACGGCCTTTCCAGCTTCGCCAAGATGGGTTCCGGGTATTACACCGACAAGTTGCGCCGCCGCAAACCGATCGCCGTGGTCGGCTATCTGGTCACCGCCCTGGGCACGGCGTCGTTCGGTCTGGCCACCGCGCCGTGGCACGTCCTGCTGGGGCGCACGGGCGCGTGGCTCGGCCGCGGCGTGCGCACGCCGGTGCGCAAGGCGCTGCTGGCCGGGTCGGTGACGAAGGAGACTTATGGCCGCGCCTTCGGCTTCGAGCGGATGATGGACACGCTGGGCGCAATCGTCGGTCCGGCGACGGCGTTCGTGCTCCTCGCGGCTTTTCACCATCATTATCCCAGCCTGTTCGCCGCGACGCTCATCCCGAGCCTGATCGCCGCCGCGCTCATCGCCTTCCTCGTCAAAGAGAAGGAACGCAAGCCGGTGCCGCACATTTCGTTTGGCGAACGGCTGCGGATGCTGCCCGCGCCCTACCGCAAATTCCTGGTGGCGGTCGGTCTCTTCGGGGCGGGAGACTTTGCGCATACCTTGCTGATCCTGCTCGCGACGCAAAAACTGACGCCGATGCTGGGCCCGGTGAAAGCGGCCAGCGCCGCGGTCGCGCTGTATGTGGCCCACAATGTCTTTTATGCGGCCTTTGCCTTCATCGCCGGCTGGCTGGCCGATCGTCTGCCCAAGCCGCCGCTGCTCGCCGGCGGGTACGCGCTCGCCGCGCTCATGGCGCTGGCCGTGATGACCCTGCCGCTCGGCCTCTGGACCCTCGCGCTGGTGTTCGTGGCCGGCGGCATCTATGTCGCCGTTGAGGAAACGCTGGAGGA
>DASRKV010000027.1:0-10798 GCA_035648795.1 Opitutaceae bacterium | reverse complement strand
AATCGGCACGATGTCGGCACCGATGAGATGGAGGATGAACTCCTTGTCGATGCGGTCGACCTTGCCGGTGAACTGCTGCTCGACGCCCTTGATGATGCCGACGGGGATCGCGCGGACCGAGTTCGTGATGGCGCATTTCATCCCGTTTTGGGTGAGTCCCTCGAGGATTAGGTGCGACACGCGGGCCGAGGCCCGGATCGCGAGGTCGAGCGTCGCGGCGTCGGTCACCCCCGTGCCATGGACATCGGTGATCGGAATATGGCGGGTGGCCGACAGTTCCTCGATTTGCTGGCCGATGCCGTGGACGAGCACCATCTTGATCCCGAGGCTGCGGAGGACGGCGATGTCGATGAGCAGATTGCCGAAGTTGTCGTCGGCGACGATGGCACCGTCGAGGGCGATGACAAAAATCTGTCCCTGAAACCGGGGCACGTACTTCAGAATGCCGCGGAGATCCGTGGGCTTGATGTTCGCGATGGGGGAGCCGTTGCTCATCGAGGTGCGTGGGGTTCTCATCGAAACCCGTCGCTGCGTCAATCGGGGAGTACGGGTGTCACTTGACCGTGAACTGCCAGGTCTTCGACGTCCGCCGGCCGCATAAGGTGACGGTATAGCGCCCCGGGGCCAAGCTTTGCGTCGGGAAGCGCACGAGGACGACGGTTTCCTTCGAGCGCGCCAGCAACTGGCCGCTCAGTTTCGGAAGATCAGGCAGGACGAAGAGCTGCTGGCCCTTGCGGAGCAGCAGCACACTGTCGAGCTGGGACTTGTAGTCGGGCTGCGCGCAGATAAACTGCAACGCGTAGGTACCGCCCGACGCGATTTCGCGCGGCGCGGTGACACCGGTGATGCTCGCGGGCAGGGCGGGCCTGGCGGCGAGCGTGCCGTCGAGTTCCGCCGGCAGGCCGCCAAACGCGCTGCCGATCTCGTCCACCGCCGGGGCGAACCGGGACGCCGGCAGGATGTCCGCCGGCCGCTCGATCTCCACGACAACGCGCTCGTAGCCGAGGTCGAGCAGGCGCTGCGCGACGACGCGCTCACCGAGATCGTGATACGGCTCGAAGGGTTTCCCGCGTTTCCCGAAGTAGAGCCGCAGAAACGTATAGGCCACGATGAAAACCACGATCGCCACGACGACCCACCGCAACGGCAGGGTTTTCGTGAGCGGACGCGGGGGAGGCATGGCGCGGATATTTATCCGGCCGCCCGGCCCGCATCCATCACAATCTCCGCGGCGAGGGTGGTCATCCTCCAATCCTGCCGACGGCTTCATCCGGTGGCCGCGAGCGCCAGCGAGCGGTTCCCCTGATCGTGGCCAGACTCGTGGCGCGCGAACGGCTCCGACAGCGCGGAGCCCTCCAGCAATCCGCTCCCTCGGACCGCCCGCCGGCCCGCAAATCAATTTGCCTCCCCCTGCGGCGGCTGTTCTCTTACCGGCGCTTCATGAAGCTCTGGTCCCAGTATTTCATTCCCACGCTCAAGGAAAGCCCGGCGGATGCCGAGATCATCTCGCACAAGCTGCTGTTGCGCGCGGGCCTCGTGCGCAAGTTGAGCGGCGGCCTCTACACCTATCTGCCGCTCGGCCTGCGTTCGCTGCAGAAGATCTCGCAGCTCTGCCGCGAGGAGATGGACGCGGCGGGGGCGATCGAGCTGTGGATGCCGCACCTGCATCCGGCCGAATTCTGGCAGGCGGGGCCGCGGTGGGCCGCGGCGCGCGAGATCATGTACCGCGCCGACCACGCGGGCGCCGGACGCCGCGGACCGCGCGAGCCGGAGTTCGTGCTCGGCCCGACGCACGAGGAGATCATCACGCCGCTGGTGAAAACGGAGATCACCAGCTACCGCGACCTCCCGAAGAACTTCTACCAGATTGCGACGAAATTCCGGAATGAGATCCGCCCGCGGTACGGCCTGATGCGCGCGCGCGAATTCGTGATGAAGGACGCCTACTCGTTTGATGTCGACGACGAGGGCGCCATCCGCAGCTACCTCGCGATGAAGGCGGCCTACACGAAATTCTTTGCGCGCTGCGGCTTGAAGACGATTTCCGTGGAGGCGGACACCGGGGTGATGGGCGGCAGCTTTTCCCACGAATTCATGGTGCCGGCGGAAGTCGGCGACGACGACGTGGTGTATTGCGAAGAGAGCGGCTATGCGGCCAACCGCGAGAAGGCTGCCAGCGGGCTCGTGCCGGCGGACCTGCCGGAGGCGGCTCCCGTGGGCGCGCTCGAGGAGTTTCCGACGCCGGGCGTCGTCACCATTGCCGCGTTGGCCGCGGCGCCCTATGCGGTGTCCGCGGGGCGGCAATTCAAGACGTTGCTTTACGTCGGCGACGGCAAGCTGTTTGCCGTCATCCTTCGCGGCGAGGACGAACTCGAGGAGTCCAAGCTCGGCGCCCTGGGGTTCACCCTCTGGCGTCCCGCGACCCCAGAGGAGATTGAACCCGCGATGGGCGCGAAACCCGGCAGCCTGGGGGCGGTGCGCGGCACGATCAAGGATCCGGCGGCGCTTGCCGGGGTCTTTGCCGACCAGGCCGTGCGGCTGATTGGCAACGGCGTCACCGGCGCCAACCGGGACGGGTTCCACCTGCGCAACGTCAACGTGGCGCGCGATCTCGCAATCACCCGGTTCGGCGATTTCCGGCGCGTGCGCGAAGGCGAGCCGTGCCCGAAATCGGGCCACCCGCTCAAGATCCGCCGCGCCATCGAGGTCGGCCATGTCTTCATCCTCGGGACGAAATACAGCGAAAAGTACGGCGCCGTCTACACCGATGCGCAGAAGCAGAGCAAGCTGATGGTCATGGGCTGCTATGGCATCGGCATCAGCCGCACCCTGCAGGCGGTGATCGAGCAATGCCACGATGCCGACGGGGTGGCGTGGCCGTGGAACGTGGCTCCGTTCCAGGTGCTCATCGTGTTGCTGGACCCGCAGATGCCCGAAGCCGTCGAACTCGGCCGGAAGCTGGCCGCGGCGGCCGAAGCGGCGGGGGCGGACGTGCTGGTGGACGACCGTGCCGAACGCCCGGGGGTGAAGTTCAAGGATGCCGATTTGATCGGCCTGCCGCTGCGGATTACCATTGGCGGACGCGGATTGAAGGAAGGAGTGATCGAAATGAAATGGCGCACGGAGAAGGACGTGGCAAAGGTGCCGCTGGCCGAGGCGGAGGCGCGCCTGCGGTCGGCGGTGGACGCCGCCCGGCTGGCGGCGAAGGTATGATCACGTCTTCGGCCAGGACCGACGTTGCTCCCGCTCCGCGTACGGAGACCGAACGCGCCCTTGCGGGGATTTGGCGGGTGGTCGTATTGAACGATCCGGTCAACCTCATGTCCTACGTCGTGCTTGTCTTTCGCAAGGTGTTCGGCTTCGACGAGCCGACGGCGCGGCGCCACATGCTCGAGGTCCACGAGCAGGGCCGCTCGGTGGTGTGGACCGGATTGCGCGAAAAAGCGGAGGCGTACGTCTTCACGTTGCAGCAATGGCATCTGACGGTCATACTGGAGCCGGATGAAACGCGTTGAGGTCAAACTCAGTCTGGCGGTGGTGGCGCCGCTGCTTGATCTCATCAAGCGGATGGTCGACGATCTTCGTGGCCAGCTCGCTGCTCCCCACTCACTGCAGGACCTGGACGAGGAATTGGGCGCGGCGTGGAAAGGCGAATTGCTCGATGATCAGAAGGAGGACTGCCACCGGTTTCTGGCGCTCTTTGACCGCGAGTTCTTCGCGAGCGGAATGGTCGCCTTTGACGACCATAATGCCGAGTCAGTGCTCCGGGCGTGCGCCGCGATCCGCCTCCGGCTGCGGGACCGCGAGCTCCGGGGACTGTCCGACGACGCGCTCGAAGGCGCCGGGGTGGACGTCGCCCAGCTCGATGATGCCGTCCAGAAAGCCTACCTGTGCTATGTCTTCCTGGCCACGCTGCAAGAGCTGATCATCCAGCACCTCGATTCGGCGATTCTGGAGGGATGATGTCCCGGATGCAATGCAGCTATTGCGGACTGCCGTTCCACGTGCGCCGACCGGAGCCGGGGCATGCGTACTATTGCTGCTCGGGCTGTGCCCTGGTGAGCCGGCTGCCGCGGCCTGGCGAAGCCGGTCAGTTCCCGGTGACGCCGGTTCTGCTCGTCGCCCTTGGCGCCGGTTTTGCCTTTTTCAACGAGGCGTTCTTTTGGATGCTGGCGGTCGCGCTTGCCCGCGAACCGCGGGCGGCCGAGGCGTTGTTGTTCGCCCGGGTGTCAACCAGCCTGGGTGCGGTGGTGTGGCTGACCCAGATGGTTGCCATGGCGCGGGCAGCATCCCGCCACTGGACCGACGCGTTGGCCGCGGTGGTGACGCTGGCAGGTCTCGGGGGTGCCGCCATGTCGGCCCGGCCCGCCGGCTGGGTCGTTCTGGTCAATGTCGCGCTCGGGCTGTGGCTGGCGCGAGGCTGGGGCAAGCAAAAATTCGCGCGAAATAGATCGCTTACGATTTGACCGGGGGCGCGGTCCATTTACGCTATCCCCCGACACCCTGCAGTGTTCGTGTTGTGTTCGATAACCGCTCTTTGCCTTTGATAACTTCCGGGAGCCAAACCATCGGTGGTGGCTGCTAGGCCGTAAATCGGAAAGCAAAATCCACCGGGCGGCGCCCACCTTAGCATAAAAAGGACTTGAGCCTTTGAGCAGACGGCACAGGTGGGGTGCCACTATTTTTTCTGTCGCGCGGCGCCGGATCTCCGGCGAGCCGCGCGGCGCGACACCCGTGTGAATCCGCACGAACTCATTGCCCTGCACGTCCTGCATGTCGCCGCTGCGTTGGTCCTCGTTGGCTATACGTTCTACGCGTTCGCCGCGGCGCCGCAGACGCGCACGAAGGTGATGATTTGGACAGGCACGGCGGCGCTGGTGATGTTGGCGACCGGCCTCCGCATGTGGCAGGAGATTTATGGCTTTGCCCCGGCCGGTTGGCTGATCGTCAAGCTGGTCTGCTGGATCGGCCTTTCGGCGCTGGCGGGGTTCGGTTACCGCTGGCGCGAGCAGGCGGGGCTGCTCATTTGGGTGGCAATAGTCCTTGCCGTGACCGCGGTCGCGATGGTGTACGTGCAGCCGTTTTAGGCTGGCCCAGGCAATTGAATGTAGGGCGGGGTCGCCGGATCCCGCCGTTTCATCGGGCGAGGCGGGGCACGGCGACCCCGCTCTGCAACGCCGCACCGGACAGTTCGCGGAACTGCGAGTAAAAATCGCGCCAATTGCATGAGTCCGGCTGAGAACCCGTCGGTCATGGGTCCTGGCGACAGCCCGGTTGACGGACGAGGACGGATGGTGGCAGGCTGGGGCACGCACGGAAACCATGAATACCGATCTTGCGGGCAAAGTAGTCCTCATCACGGGAGCTTCCGGCGGACTGGGATCCGCCATGGCCCGGGCTTTCGCGGCCGAAGGCGCGCGCCTGGTGCTGCACTTCCATTCCCGAAAGGCGGAGGCGGAGCGGCTGGCAGGCGAGCTCGGAGGCGTGGAATCGCTCATCACCGGCGCGGATCTGCGCGACGAGGCTCAGGTGCGGACCCTGTTCGCCGGGGCCGGCCGGCGTTTCGGCCGCGTCGACACCCTGGTGGCCAATGCGGGCGTGTGGTGCGAACGCGACGTTCCAATCGCCGACATGTCGCTGGCCCAGTGGCAGGAGACGCTGGCCGGCGATCTCACCTCGGTGTTTCTCTGCTGTCGTGAGTTTCTCCGCCTCGCCCGGATGCAGCAACAGGGCAACATCGTCCTGATCGGCTCGACCGCGGGCGTTTTTGGCGAACCCGGACACGGCGATTATGCGGCCGCGAAGTCAGCGCTGGCCTATGGATTGACACGAACCTTGAAGAACGAAATCGCCCGACTGGCGCCGCACACCGCCGGGTATTGCGGCGGGCGGGTTAATTGTGTCTGCCCCGGATGGACGGTTTCGCCGCTCACGGAAAAGCACCTGCAGGACCGCGATACTGTCCGCCGCGTGACCGCTACGATGGCGCTGCCGCAGATCGCCCGGGCCGAAGACATCGCCAATGCCGTCGTCTATCTCGCCTCGGACAAGCTGGCGCGACACGTCACCGGTCAGACCCTGGTAATCGCGGGTGGCATGGAAGGCCGCCAGCTCTGGCGTCCGGAAGAAGTCGATCCGACCATCGCCTGAGGTGGAATGATGCAGTCGGATGTAGGACGGTGTTGGGCTCCCGTCATGGTTTTGGTTGCGACGGCCAGCGGTGTGCGGAAAGATGCGAGCTGGCGGAGGCGGGATCCTCCCGCCGCCAGCCGTCCTCCGTCGCGCATGACCGAAACCAACCAGTCCATCCCCGCCGGTGAACTTTGCGGCGTCTGGATTGACGGCGCGGGCCTCGCGCATCTGGCCCTGGCTACAGCCGGGGGCGGGCGGGAGGAAAAGACGGATACGTTCCGGCCGTTCGCCTGGCTGGGCGACGCGGCGGTGGTGCAGGGCGTGGCCGGCGTCGAGGTGGAACCGCTGAAAGGCGAGGCGCCGTTCCGCTGGCTGGCTCATGCCCGGACGCTGCCGGATTTTGAGAACTTCCTGCGGGAGGCGCCCGACGGGGCGGCGATCGACTGGATTCGTCCGCTGGAAAACCAATATCTGTTGCAGCGTCGCCGGCGGCTCTTTGGCGAGCTGACATTCCTGCAACTCCGGCGCTGCCAGCTCGACATCGAAACCGGGCGCGCGGCCGAGGGCGGGTTCAGTGACGCGCGCAATCCCGCCGATCGGATTCTCGCGATCGGGCTGCAGTTTGGCGCTCGCCAGCGGCTGCTGGTCTTGGAGGAGGCGAGCGACGCGGCGGAGAAGCGCCTGCTGCTCGAATTCAACGACGTGCTCGAGGCGGAGGACCCGGACGTCATCGAGGGGCACAATATCTTCAAATTCGACCTGGAATACCTGCGACTGCGGTGCAAGCTCCACCGCGTCCCGTGCGCGTGGGGGCGCTTCGGGCAGAGGGCGGGGTTCCGCAACAGCCGGTTGAAGGTGGCCGAGCGCTGGATCGACTATCCCCGGTGTGACCTGCCCGGCCGTGCGGTGGTGGACACTTATCTGCTCGTCCAGCTTTACGATATCACGACGCGGGAGATGTTGTCCTACGGGCTGAAGGACGTCGCGATCTACTTCGGCGTCACCGACGAGGCGGAGGGCGAGCGCACCTACATCGAGGGCAGCCGCATTCACGAGGTTTTTCAGGCCGATCGCGCGCGGTTTCTGGCCTATCTGGGCGACGATCTGCGCGAGACGAAGGGCGTGGCGGATCTGCTCGTGCCGACTTACTTCGAGCAGTTGAAGACCTTCCCGTTGCTGCTGCAGGAAGCGACGCTGCGCGGCACCACGAACAAGATCGACCTCCTGTTTCTCGAGGAATACTACCACGCGCGCCAGAGCTGTCCGGTGCCGCCGGAAGTGAAGCCCTTCGAGGGCGGCTATACGCGCAGCTTCAGGGAAGGTGTGTTCCGGCAGGTGCTGCACTTCGACGTGGCGTCGCTGTATCCGAGTCTGCTGCTCGCGATGGGCCGCAATCCGCGCAACGATTCGCTTGGCATTTTCATCCCGCTGCTGACCCGGCTGCGCGAGTACCGGCTCGAGTACAAGCAGCGCGCGCCGACGGCGGCGACCGAGGAACTGCGCGCCGAATATCAGGCGCGGCAGGCCAGCTTCAAGATCCTGATCAATTCATTCTATGGCTACCTCGGGTTCTCCGGTGCGCGCTTCGGGGACGGCGATCTGGCCGCGGAGGTCACCCGGCTCGGGCGCGAGCTCCTGCAGAAATTGATCGACGAGCTCGCCGGGCACGGCTGCACGATCCTCGAAGCGGACACCGACGGGATTTATCTGTCGTCCGCCCAATACTTTGCCGAGCCGGAAAAGCTGCTGTCGCTCGTGGCGACGATTTTGCCGCCGGGGATTGAACTCGAATTCGACGGCCGCTACGAGTCGATGTTCTGCTACAAGGCGAAGAACTACGCCCTGTACGACGGGCGCCGGATCATCTTGCGCGGTTCCGCCTTGCGGTCGCGCGGCATCGAACCATACCTCCGGAAACTGACCGAGCGGTTGCTTCACCATCTCCTCGGTGCGGGCGCCGAATCGCCGCTCCCGTTGCTGGAAGAATATCGCCGCCGCCTCGCCGCCCGCGAAATCAAGCTCACGGAAATCGCGAAGTCCGAGATCCTGGGACAGAATCCCGAGGCCTATGCGCAGTTCGTGGCCGCAGGCGGCAAGCCCCGTCGGGCGGCGGCGGAGGTGGCCCAGCAGCTCCACCCCGCGCCGCGGATGGGCGATCGGGTGAGCTATTACATTACGGCCAGGAGCAAGGGCCGGACCGCGGACTGGCAGCGCGCCCGGGCCATGGCGAATTACGATCCGCAAGAGAATCCGTATGACCCGATCTACTACGCGAAGAAACTCGACGACTGGCTCGAACGGTACGGCGCGTTTTTGGGGGTCCAACCAGCGAAACCTCAAGGCGAGCTTTTTCCGAGCGATGAAGCCTGATTCCCGGTGGATTCTGGAGCAACCTCCCGACCCGGCGGGAACTACTTCACGGCGGCATCACGCTCATGCCGACTTCGATGCCGGAGCCTGAGACGATTGAACAGATCGAGATCTTTTCTTTTACGGAGTCGACCTGGATCCGCGCCTTTTCCGTGAAACTGACGTCCAGCAATTCGCCGGTGCCGGGATCGCGCAAGGCCTCCGCGGTGCCGACTTTGAAGATCGCTCCTTTCGGGACGCCCTCGCGCTGCCCCCGGTTGATATACACCTGGGGCGCTTTGACGAGGATGACGTTGCCGCTCCAATGCAGGCTGGACAGCTGCCCCGTGCAAAATTCGACGGCCTGATCAATCGCAGCTTCGACGGCCTTGCCGACGTTGGTCTTCTTGAAACCTTCCATGTTGCTGCTCCAGTCCCGGTTGGTAAAGCCGACGGCCATGCCACTGCTCTTGGCCTCGGCGACCACTTTCTTTGAAGCGACCACCTGACCGGTCGTGGAGTCGACGATGTAGATCATGGCGTTGATCTCGGCCGTGCTGGTCCTGAGGCCGAGACTGACTCCACCGAAGCCGAGCCCGCCGCCGCCGCCCTTGGTGCCGTCCTCAAAGTGGGTGATCTCGCCTTTGACCAGAAGCTGCGCGGGCGTCATGTTGCCGGTTACCGGCGCCTTGTCGCCTTGGGCGGCGCGTCCGCTCTTGGCAAAATCCTGTTCCGCCATCGCGGCATTGCGCATGTCGGCCTCGGCGATCACAATGAAGTGACCCGAGCGCGCCAGCGCCTCGGTGAGGAGCGCCCCCCACGTGTCGCTGAGTGCAAATTGTCCGGAGTAGTTGGCATTGTTCTCGAATTTGGTGACGGCAATCGTGTAGCGGAGACCGCCCAAGGCGGGGGTGTCGTCTGCGCGAAGCAAGGCGGGGAGAAAGGCAATGGCTGCGAGGACGAAGACAGGGGTTTTTTTCATGAGGGCAAACGTGGATAAAGACTCCAGGGGGGCTGAGTTCCGGTGTCGGTACGAAACAACTCCCGACGATAACAGTTGCGCAGATTGAGTCAACTTCGGCCCTGCGCATCCTCGCGCTCGCTCGATTTTTTATCTGGGCGCAACATTCGGTCGATAGGCCGGTGGCTACAAAGGAAGCGCTGTTTTCTAAGTCCGGGTTACATTCAAGATGAGACTAACGCATGGAAGCGAGCCGAGGTGGCCACCGCTTGTCCCCAGGCGGTTAAAGTGCGTTAGGGACAACGCGCTCCACCGCTGAGTGGCAACTTGAAAGCAATCTAGAACAAGGACGCTCTCAACGCACGCTGGGTTTTGGTCTGGTCAGGGCGAGGAGGACTCCCGCCCAGATCACCAGGACCAGAGTGAGCAGTGGAATCATCCCCGTGGGAAGCAGTCGGTGAAGCTCCGCAGTGCTGACTCCGTACCAAGTCGCTGCCCAGATGTCGAAACGCAGGTTGAAGATGGCCAGCATCACGGCGCAAGTCGACGCGAGTTGGGCGGTGTAGTTCAGCGCCGCCGCGACGCCCGTTTTGCCCTTGGAGAAATAGAAATGGCAAAGGCTCAACATCAGCATGATTCCAACGATGATCCCAGCCGCAACCCGGTCGTGCGCCCACCACGCCAGAAGAATGACACACCAAAACAACATCAGATTCGTTCCCATCATCGCCAACATTCGCGTGCCTGGTTTCATCGGCGACAGAGCCGGAAGAGGAGGTTGTCCCGCCTTTGTGTCCGGTTGGGGAACTGCCTGCGTGCGCCTGTATATCCGGATGATCCAGGTGGTGATGACCATTGCATAGAACCACCAGAACCACGCCATCGCGGAAAAGAATGTCCGGTCACTCCAGCCCCAATGTTGTCCAAGCAACCGCACGACCAACTGACCGCCGATGGAGAAGGCCAGGACGGAAATCCACGCGACGATTAGTCCGATCCGATTGGACCGGCGCGCGCGTTCGTTGGGGCCGCCACTGAACATCGCCCATTGCGCCGCGAATCCGGCAAAGATCCCAAGAAACGGCCAGAGCCATGCGGCCAACAGACCCGACTTGGCCGCCGCCGCGCCTTTCGCGCCCAAGCTTGCACCACCAGCGGCAGTCGCGCCCACGGCCATAGGCAGCGCGGCGAGCACCGCCCCGGAGAACACCTGGTCCGGCGCCGTCCGGCGCAACGTGTTTTCCACGAAGGCCTGGACTTCCTCCTGCAACAGCTTGCGTCCGCGCGACAGCCGTTGTTTGACGGCGTCCTCCGACAATTCCAGTTCCGCCGCCACGTTCTCGATGGATTGATGTT
>DASRKV010000026.1:0-7449 GCA_035648795.1 Opitutaceae bacterium | reverse complement strand
ACCGTCGCCAGCAACACCTTCTCTTCGTCGACGCCGGCTTTGGCCAGCACTTCGCCGCTCGTGCCGGCAACGAAGCTTTGGCCCCAGAATTCGATGCCGGGGCCGCCTGCCGGCCGTTCGAGTCCGACGCGGTTGGCCGTCGCCACGTAGCAGCCGTTGGCCACCGCGTGGGAGCGCTGGATGATTTCCCACGCCTCGTGCTGGTGCGCGCCGGATCGTTTCTTCTCCCGGGGATGCCAGCCGATCGCCGTCGGGTAGAAAAGAATCTGCGCCCCCTGCAGCGCCGTCAGCCGGGCCGCCTCGGGATACCATTGGTCCCAGCAGATCAGCACACCGATCCGACCATACCGCGTGGTCCACGCCCGAAACCCGGTGTCGCCCGGCGTGAAATAGAACTTCTCGTAGTAAAGCGGATCGTCCGGAACATGCATCTTGCGATAGCGCCCGAGCAACGTCCCGTCGGCATCGATCACCACCGCCGTATTGTGGTACAAGCCCGGCGCCCGTTTTTCGAACAGTGAGGCGATCACGACGACTTTGTGTTTCCGGGCCAGTTGCTGGAACGCCCGGGTGCTCGGACCGGGAATGGCCTCCGCCAGCGCAAAATTCGCGTGGTCTTCGCTCTGGCAGAAATACCGGGAACGAAACAGTTCCTGCGTACAGATGATCCGGGCGCCCTGCTGCGCCGCCTGCGCGGCGAGCGCCAGCGCGTGCGCCAGGTTCGCCTCCGGGTTCCCGGCGGCGGCGTGCTGCAGGAGGCCGAGGGTGACCGTGGACATGGCTGATTTATGTTTGACGAGTCCAGATGCTCGATCTGCTTTCCCCTCCCGCTCCCCGGTTACCGTATTCCGCTTTCCTAACCCTGGTTTCCTGCATCCGGTATCCGCTTTACGGTATCCGGTATCCGACATCCGGTATCAATAGACCACCTTGTTCAACGGGTATTCGATGATGCCCTCGGCGCCCAACGCCTTGAGCTGCGGAATGATCTCCCGCACCACGCTTTCGTCGATGATGGTCTCCAACGCCACCCATTCCGGCGAGGCCAGGGGCGAGACCGTCGGATTGCGCAGCGCCGGCAGCGCCTTGAGCAGCCGGTCCAAGCCGGCCTTGGGCGCGTTCAGCTTGAGCCCGACCTTGCTCTCCGCCTCGAGCGCGCCGGTGAGCAGCATGGCGATGATCTCAATCTTGCGGCGCTTGACCGGATTCTTCCAGCTCGCCTGATTGGCGATGAATTTGGTGTTCGTGTACATCAGCGTGTCCACGATGCGCAGTTTGTTCGCCCGCAGCGAACTGCCGGTCTCCGTGATGTCCACGATCGCGTCGACGAGATCGGGCACCTTGACCTCGGTCGC
Source organism: Opitutaceae bacterium (assembly GCA_035648795.1). Lineage (GTDB taxonomy): Bacteria > Verrucomicrobiota > Verrucomicrobiia > Opitutales > Opitutaceae > Fen-1467. The sequence goes on along the minus strand of DASRKV010000026.1, from coordinate 6,094 downwards.
ACCCCACGAAAACTCCACCTCCACCGCGACCTTCTTGGCCGCAAAATACCGTCGCACCGTGCCGACCAGCTCGGTCGCCACCCGTTTGCCGGCGAGATCCTCGGCTTTCTGCACCGCCGAATTCTCCGGCACCGCCAGCACCCAGCGCGACTTCTGGGTCGAGACTTTGCTGTAGATGAGATCGCAGACCTCCACGACCTGCGATTCGTTTTCCTGAATCCAGTCGTGGCCGGTGAGCCCGCAGTCGAAGAACCCGTGCTCGACATAACGGCTCATCTCCTGGGCCCGGACCATCCGGCAATCCAGTTCGGGATCGTCGATGACCGGACGATAGGAACGCGAGCTGACGGTGATCTTGAACCCGGCTTTGGCGAAGAGATTCTTGGTTGATTCCTCGAGGCTGCCTTTCGGCAAGCCAACCATCAGGATGGGAGCTTTCTCAGACACGCGGCCAACGCACACGCAGCACGCAAGACACTCAAGCACAATCGCCAGCGCTGCGCCGGCTGAGGTTTGCTTTGACAAATGCCCAATGATTTGTAAAAAAGGTTCGTCTTGATCCTGTGATCGCGATCAACCGGTACCCCCCGAAAAAAGATTATGAGCGAACGCCCTTCAGCCGCCAGCCCGCCTCCCCGTCCCGCCCGAGCGGAGCCCAAGCCACTGGTCCTCGTGGTTGAGGACGAAGAGGAGCTTGCGAAATTGATTGCCCAGCATCTGGAGGACGCCGGCATGCAGACCCAGGTGTACAACCGCTGCGCACACGCTTTCCGCTTTCTCAAACGCAATTTCGCCAATCTGATGCTCCTGGATGTCAACCTGCCCGATCAAACGGGCTTCGCGTTGATGGATGATCTCCGGGATAACGACATTTCCGTCCCGACCATTTTCCTCACCGGCAATACCCTCGAAGTGAGCAAGGTGAAAGCGCTGGAGATGGGCGGCGACGACTACATCACCAAGCCGTTCGGCTACGCGGAGCTTATCGCACGGATTCACGCGGTGCTGCGCCGCGCCGAATCGATCTCGGATTTCAACGTCACCAAGAATGTGCGCATCCTTGACGAGCCGTTTACTTTCCTCGGCATCAAGATCTCGCCCATTCGGCTCGAAGCGGAGTTTCCCGACGGCGCGACCGAAGTCATCGGCCGCAAGGAACTCGGCATTCTCACTTACCTTCAGAACAACCCGGGCGTCGTCATCACTCGCAAGGCGCTGATTCATTCGGTCTGGGGTCTGCACGCTGACGTCCGCAGCCGGTCGCTTGACCAATACGTCGTCAAGGTCCGCGAACTCTGCAAGACGCATATTGTTGACCTATCCGCCTTTCGGACGGTGCATGGCGTCGGCTATATCTTCGACCCGCAAGGCGTGTCGCAGGAAGGCAAATAGCCTGTCGGGCGGGAGCACCGACCAGCCATCTGTCGTTGGGCCCGGACGGCGCCGGAAATCAGAACAGCTCCGCCTGGGCGTAGCGCTGGTGTGCCTCCCCCAGGCTGCTCTTCATTTCGAGTTCGCCCAGAAGCCGGAACAATTCCTCCGGATCCGTCGGGGGCTTTTCCGCCGCCACGGTGGGCAGACCGAGGTTGAGGGTCGTGAGTTTCAGATTGCGGCGGACCAGATCGGACAACGCGAGGACCGATTCCCGGAAACGTTCCGGTTTTAATTCGCGGGCATGGGCGATGACTCCCTCCACGCTGCCGAATTCCTTGAGCCAATTCACCGCCGTCTTCGGTCCGACGCCCTCGATGCCAGGGATATTGTCCGACGTATCGCCCACCAAGGCGAGATAGTCGGCAATCTGCGCCGGAGAAACGCCAAACTTCTCCACGACTCCCGCCGCATCGAGCCGTCGCCAGCCGAGCTTCGGGTTGGCGGACGGCGGTGGCAGCAACATCGTGACGCGTTCGCCGACAATCTGGGCAAAGTCCTTGTCGGCGCTCACGATCAACACCTCATGGCCTTGCGCCGCCAGATGCATCGCCTGGGAAGCCACCAAGTCGTCTGACTCCACCCCGGCCTGCTCCACGCCGACCAAGCCCATCGCCCGCGTCACCGCCTTGATATACGGCAACTGCTTCACGAGGGCTTCGGGCATTTCCTGGCGCTGGGCTTTGTATTCCGGGTGCAACGCGAGCCGGTCCTGGGCGCCTCCGAGATCAAAAAATACCAGGGTCGCCGCCGGCTTTTCCTGATCCGCCAGCCGCCACAGCGACTTGACCCATCCGTGAACGGCGTTCGTCGGAAAACCATCGGCGCGCGCCAGCTCCGGCACCGCGAAGAAACAGCGGTAGGCAATGTTAAAACCGTCGACAAGCAGCCATTTGGCCATGCGCGCAGCCAAACTCGATTTTCCGCCGTCGTAAATCGCAATCCTCTGTAAATCTCATTTACGTTTTGGCGTCGAACGGCCGGGCTTGGGCGCGGCCGGCGACGGAGCCGGCTCCATCGCGGCGGGCTGGGCCAGGCGGGGTACTCTCGGACCGCCGCCCGGGCTCACCAGCGTCGCCGTCACAAAAATCAGCAGATTGCGCTTCTGCGAACTTTCCCCCTTGGACCGGAAGACGCGCCCGAGCAACGGAATGTCGCCGAGGATGGGCACCTTGTCCTCCACCTTTTTCACCTCTTCGCGCGTCAGGCCGCCCATCACGATCGTCGCGCCGTCCCAGAGGGTGACGCGGGTGCTTACTTCGCGCACGGAAAACACCGGCTGGAAGAATCCCGGCGGGACCGTGACCGTCCGCCCGCCGGAGATCGCGATGCTCGGGCCGCCGTATTCCACGAAACCCTCGAACTCGGTCACCTTGGGGTTGAGTTCCAGACTGATGCTGTAGTCGTCTTCCTCCACCGTGGGGGTGACGCGCAGTTCCATTCCGACATTGCGGGTGGTAAAGTCCTTGGGCGTGCCCGCGGTGATGGCCACTCCGGCGGAGCCGCTGCTGCCGTCGCCGGTGGTGCGACCACTGCCCACCTGGCTCTGGATTTCGCCGAAGGATTGCGGATAGCGCATCTCCTGCGCGACCGTGATCAGCGCCTCGCTGCCGGACAGCACGGTCACTCGCGGAGCGCTCAGCAGGTCCGTCCCGCTCTTCTGCGCCAGCGCCCGCACGACCGCGTTGACGTCGAACTCGCCGATCGCCCCGGTGAGGGAGGCAATATTGGCCGCCGCCTGCCCCAAATTGTTCGCCCCGGGGAGCGTGGGCGCCGCCAGCGTACCCACCACCTGGTCGTCGATGATGATCTCGCTGGAGTGCTGGCTGCTCCGAAAAGCGTCCGCCAGCGTGCGGTTGACCGCAGTACCGCTCGCCGGATCGGCAGTGCGGAACTGGTCGCGGTAGCTCACTTGCGGCGAGCCGTCGGCGTTGAGCAAGGGCGTACCCGTTTGCGGGTCGACCAGCGCCACCGGGCTGCGACCCGCCGTCCACTGGACGCCCAGCTCCTCGAGCGCCCCTTGCTGCACGTCCATGAACTTCGCCTCAATCTCCACCTGGCGCACCTCGCGATACCGGCGGAGAATGGCGCGGACCCGATCGAGGTTCCGCGCGGTTTCGGTGACGATGATCGCCGACCCATCGTAGGCCAGGCTGCTCCCGGCGATGCCATCAAAACTCACGCCCGCGCGCTGGAGAAACTGGCGCAGGCTGTGCGTCAGATCGGCCGGCGACACCGGATCCTTGGCCTCCTCCGCCTCCGTCCGCCGATGCGCCGGGCCGCCCGGTCTGACGCCGCCTCCGGTCATCCGCAGGACGGTCGCGCGGGAAACCGGAAACACTTCCGTCGCGAGCACGGAGCGCTCGCCGCCCGGCCGGATTACCACGGCATCGGACTCGACTTCATATTGGTAGCCGACCGCATCCGTCACGAAATCGAGGACGCGTTTCAGCGTCAGGTTCCGCAGGGTGATCGTGACCGGGGGGTTGGCGTTGGCGGGGTCGAGTAGGACAATGTTCACGCCTTTCGGGCCGTGGTCCGTCGCATCGAATTCCTCCGCCAACGCGCTCAGCGCATCCACCACGCGGTTCAGCTCGAGATTCGTGAAGTTCACCGCGGGAATAGAGATCGTCTCCAGCTTCTGCCGCAAAGGGAGCGGAACCACGTCGTGGGCCTGTTCCGGAACCTGCGCGGGCGAAGCGCCCGGCCGCTGCCACGACTGCACGACTTCTTTCAGTAGATCCGTCTGGGATTTCTCGCGCTCGGAATCGTCGGATCGGACGGTCGATGGTCGGAGCAGGATGGAGACGGCCAGGAGGGCGATCCGCAAGATCGCCGGCCATCTGACCCGTCGATGGATATCGGGCGTGTTCATGGCGTTGTGGGGGAATCCCGGCCGATTTGGCCGGTGGCAGTGAGGGCCGGGGCGCCTCGAACGGCCTCCGGCAACATCTGCAGGATGAGAGCGCGGCCGGTCGCCCTGGCGCCGTCCGCGCGCACACAGGCCACGACGGCCAGCGGCGGTTCCAGTTCGACGCGCTCAACGCAATAGCGGACCTCCTCGAATACCGCCGAGTCGCCTTCCTGCAGTTCACGCCGCAGAGCCGGTGCCTTTCGACTGGCAAACAATCCCAAGGGAGCGCCCGCGGGCGATGGGCCGCGCGTGGTGAGGATGATTTCTTCGCCCGTACCTTCATCGGTGACGGTGGCCGTCGCCACCGGTTCACGGGTGCCTTTGCCACCGGAACCCGCGCGGTCCAAGCCCAGATGCCTCAGCCACACCCGGTGCCCGGCCAGACGATCCCCCTCCCGCGCTATCACGGTTTTCCCGGTCGTCGTGTCGGCGAAGATCCCCCGCAGGTCTTTCGCGCCGCCGGCGAAGCCCACCATACGGAGGCGAAAAGGTCGTTTCCGGACCTGCAACAACTGTAGATCAAGCGGCATGTTTTCCGGAGTTGCCAGCGTCGCCTCTTCGGCCGGAATGGCGGCGAACGCGCGACTGCGCGGGTCGTAGAAAAGCGATGGCGGCGTGAAGACCTCGTAGATCCAGCCTCGCCCGCGTTTTTGCGGCGCGGGTTCGGGCCAAACGCTCCGCAGGTGTTTGGCGGCTGCCGGCACGGCCCCGGCGGGAGTCTCCTTGGTTTCAGCGGCTGGTGGCATGGCGAGTTCGCAGAATTCGGCTGTGACAACGAATCGCGAGAGGGCGGGCTGCATCATCAGCACCACCGCCTCCGCGCCAGAGGATTTTCCGCGGTGGAGGGAAGCGGTCGTTGCGGCGGGTTCGACCGCGACGTCGCTGATCGCCACCAACGGGTTCCCTGCCGAAAGCTGGTTAAGGAATTGGCGCAACGTCGCCGTTCGTCCGGTAAAGGTCAGCCGGATAGGCGCGGTTTCAATCACGCCCGCCTCCCGCACCGACTTTTGCAGATCGAAATCGAAGAAATCACCCGCCCTGGCCGCGGCCTCACCCTTCGGCAACCGGGCCGACGCGCCGCTCGAAATTGACCCATGCGGGCGGGCACATTGGACCGAGATCAACTGCGCCGGGTGGGCGGCAAACAATTCCCGGATCAAAAAGTCCGTCGCTTGACGTTGCCGCCGATGCACGGCGATCGCGGCGGGAGCGCCAGCTTCGCGGCCCGCCGCAGCCAGGCCGAATCGTTCCTCCGGCCGAACGCTGATCCCCGCGTGTCGCGCCTGCTCGTGCAGGTCGCGGACGAGATCCCCGGCATCGGGAAACGCCTCCGCGCGGGATTCCGTCGCCCCCGATGTTCCCGCCAAATGTGCAGCCGCGCCTTGGTCGTCTGCAAGCTCCGCCTGCAAACGCGCCAGGACATCGTCTGCGGCGGTGAGTTCTGCCTCGAGGCTGGCAGTTTGCGCGGCAGTCGGCGCCGGATCGAGCGCAGCCAGCCGTCCCGCCTCGCGCCGTTTCTGTGTCAACGTCTGTTGGGCGACCATGGCACCGGTTCTGCCATCGATCACCAGCCAGCCTTCGGTGGCCAGCGCCAACAACCAGAGAGCGGTCAGCCCGAGGAAAACCTGCCGAAGCGAAAAATGATGCATGGCTCGGGGTCAAAACCAAGCGTCCGGCGCCAGCCGAAGGGTGATTTCGAAGCTGATGAGACCGGGCTGCCCGCCGGCGAACTGCTCCCGCTCCACCGCG
>DASRKV010000025.1:0-2824 GCA_035648795.1 Opitutaceae bacterium | reverse complement strand
ATCGAGCGGAATGTTGCGCAGCGCATAGACGCCGCCCGCGATCAGCGCCGCCGTCCCGACGAGGACGAGGAACTTGTTCCTGAGAGAAAACTCGATGAGGCGTCGGAGCATGAGTCTAGTGGCGGGATCTGGCGGTGGCGGGATGGCAGATGTCGCGCCTTGCGGCGCTCGGTACGGAGATCCCGCCCGACATTCAATTATTTGAGCATTTTCTGGATCGCTTCGCGGAGCTGGCTCTCGGAATCGAGCAGGAACTGTCCGGAGGTCACGATGCGCTCGCCGGCCGTCAGACCGGACAAGACCTCATAGGCGTCGTCCCCGGTGGCGGCCCCGAGTTTCACCTCGCGCGGTTCAAAAGACCCGTCGGGCCGGGCGATGAAAACCGTCGTTTTCTCGCCGCTGCGCAACACGGCCATATCGGGCACGAGCACCGCCGACGGCTTGAGCTCGGACTCGAACCGCACGTCGACGAACATGCCGGGTTTCAGGGCCAGATCGGGATTGGGTAACACCAGCCGGGCCTGGGCGGTCCGGGTCGCTGAATCGATTTGCGGCAGTAGCAAATCGACCTTGGCGGTGATTTCGTGGTCGCCGCCGAAGGTGCTGCGGACGCGCGCCTCCTACCCGGTGTGGACGAAGGCAAGGTCCTTTTCATAGATTTGGGCGTTGACCCAGACCGTCGCAAGGTTCGCCAGGCGGAAAATCCTTTCGCCGGGCTTCACCATCATGCCCTGGACCGCGGCTTTCTCCATCACCACGCCGTCGGCCGGAGCCGTGAACACATAGGTGCGGCGGGCTTCGCCGCTGCGCGCCAGTTCCTGGATGAAGGCCTCGGGCACATCGAACAGCCGCAGGCGTTCATAAGCGGCATGCGTGAGCGGGCCGCTGTCGGCGCCTTCGCTGCGGACCGCGATCAGGTAGTTGAGCTGCGCGTTATAAAGATCGGGCGAATAGATTTCGAAGAGCGGATCGCCGGCGCGGACGCGGGCCCACGTCGTGTTGACCAGGAGCTTTTCAATCCAGCCCTCGAACTTGGTCGTGACGTCCTGCAGCCCCTCCTCGTTGAAGGCGACGGTGCCCACCGCGCGGATCTCGCGCCGCACCGGACCTTGCCGGACGAGGTCGGTCTTGAGGTTCATCTTCTGGATCGTGCCCTGGTCGACGCTGATGTTGGCGGCGGCCTCCGCGTCGTTCTCATTCTCATACACCGGCACGAGATCCATGCCCATGGAGTCTTTCCCGGGCGTCTTGCTGACTTCGCCCGGGTTCATGGACGATTGATAGTATTTGATGATGCGCGGGTGCGGCGCGGCACTCGCCACGACCGGAACGAGCTTCATGCCGCAGATCGGGCAATCTCCCGGGTGGTCCTGGCGGATCTGGGGATGCATGCTGCAGGTGTAGAGTTGCTTGGCGGCGGCGACGTCGGCGGCGCAAATGGACAGCGCCGCGGCCACCAACAGAAAAAGGGCGCAGACGAAGGTGCGGAAAAGGGGTCCGGAAGGAACTGATTTCATGGGCGGGAGAATCGGGTGATCCTTGTAGGAGCCTGCTTGCAGGCGATTCGGGTTTTCGAGTGAGGAGGGAAGATCGCCTGCGAGCAGGCTCCTACAAAACTGGACGGGTGCTAAGGTTGAACCGGCAACGGCGCGCCGGCGGGAAGCTCGCCTGCCACCAGCAGCGCGAGGTCCGCCAGGGTCTTTTCCCGTTCGCGAAGCGCCGCCACGCGTTCCATCTGCATGGCCAGCACCATCTGCCGCGTTTCGGGAATCATGGCGAAGTTGGTCATGCCGGTTCCGTAGGCGGCGGCGATCGTGTCAGAGGATTGGCGGAGATTGGGCAGCGCAACGCCGTCGATATAGGCGACCATGCGATCGGCTTCCCGCACCATGTAGGTCATGCGGGCAAGGTCGGCCGCCACCATGAGCTCTTCGGCCCGCAGGCGCGCCACGGCCGCGTCCTGCCGCGCCTGGGCGGACGCGATCGCCGCGGAAATCTTTTCGCGCCAGATGGGGAGCGTCACCTCGGCCAGCGGGCGCCACAGCAGCGGGTTCATTTTCAGATCTGCCATCAAGCCGGCGCCGAAATCGGGCGTCCGGGCCCGCTGTTCCACCACGACCTGGGCCACGCTCATTTCCACCATCGCCCGCATCTCGGCGAGACGTGGATTGGCGCGGATCGCGGCGGCCCAGAAGGCGTCGTCCAGTGGCACCGGCCCGGGCGAAGCACTGAAGCGGGACGGCCAGATCGGGTCGGGGGCTTCCCGCGCCAGGCCGAGCGCCGCCTTGAACTGGGCGCGCAATGCGCTCCGCTCGTCATCCAGGTTGGTCATCTCCAGGCGCAGACGTCCCGCGTCGTTGAGCAGTTTGGTCATCTCGTCCAGCGAGCCCATGGCATGCATGGTGACATGCTCGGCGTGGGAGAATTCCACCGCCTCGTCTTTCAGGTCCAGCATCCGGCGTTTCAGCCTTAAAGTCTCTTCCAGGGCGGTCAGGTCGATCCAGGCCTTCTTCACGGTTGCGGCCGTTTCGAGAACCGCCGTGACGTACTGGTGGTAGGCGATTTCGCTGGTGGCGGTGGCCTCACGACTCATCGCCCCGCGTTTTCCGGGCGTCATGAGGTCGAACATGAAACCCGGCATGAGCGAAGTCACCGTGCTGGCGATGTCGGCCTGGAACGTGAGCTTGGGATCGGGGAGGGCGCGGGCCGGGGCGATCGCGAGGACGGCTCCCTGCCAGGCATCATAGGCCGCCTCCACCGTGGGATGGTTCAGCAGCGCAAAGCGAAGATAGTCGGGCAGTGACGAGTCCGCCGTCAGTGCCGG
>DASRKV010000024.1:0-17321 GCA_035648795.1 Opitutaceae bacterium | reverse complement strand
GCTCGCGTGATCCACGCGTTCGCGGGCCAAATGAACTCATGGTCGAACGCGACGCCGGGCGTCTTCGGGACTGGCAAGAGTGGCTCGGGCAAGTCGAGCGCAACCCGGCGCGCGTCTGGCAGGCAACCCCGGTGTGCGGCGCGTGGCAGTTGTTGTTTACGGTGCACAACTTCGCGCCGGCGATGCAACAGGTGGTCGTCGAACAGCAACAGGCGGACGGGGCCTGGGTGACGCTTTACGGATTGTACACCATCGAATTCCGGGCCGAAGCGGCGCGGCGGCGAACCAGGATCCGGCGCGAGTTCAGCGTGCCGGTTCCGGCAGCGGTGAACGCCAGCAAACCGACGTTTCCGAACCCACCACTCGCCCATTCGGCAAGCTCAGCGCCCCGAGCCTGTCGAGGGGCTGGCGCTCGCGGCTACGAGGACCTTCGGATCGCCGTGCGCGGCCTCGGGCAGGTGGCGGTCAGCGACGTCGAATTGACCAACGGGGTCGAGCGCCGGCGTCCGCGTGGATGGCCGCGCGGGACCCGAAAGCGCATCGGCAAGCCGGCGCCATTGCGGGGTTTTCCGCAGGCGGACTTCGAGGAGAATGCCGAAATGGTGTTTCTGGCGGGCAGCCGGTGGACCGCAAAATGAGGAGTCGGCGAACGAAAGCAGCCGGAATCGCCCCGGGCGGCCGGCAAAATCCTCTCGGAAAAACCCGGGAGTCGGCGGCTGTGCCGCTGATCATTTCGGCCGACCGTTGGTCCCAAGAGACTCGCGCCGGGTCTTCCCGGCCGCAGATTGCTCCGACGATGGCAGGAGATCTCACCCACCATCGCCCACTGCGGACAGCGACCCAACACTCGAGGTCCTGCTTTTTCGGCTCCAGCTTTAGCCTATGAAATTGTTCAAGTCTGCGTTTGCGCTGCTCACTCTGGCCGCGATCGGCGTCACCGGAAGGGGTGATTCTCCGACCCCTCCCCTGGAGGACTTCTTCAAGGATCCATCTTTCGACGAGATTCTCGTTTCCCCAACGGGCAGGCGGGTGGCGGCGCTCTCGAAATGGAAAGAGCACCTCAATCTTTACGTCATCGACGTGAAGACCAAGCGCCCGACGCAGCTCACGGGTCTCGACCTGATGGATATCACAAGCGTGCACTGGATCGGAGACGACCGGCTGGTGTTTTCCGCTCGGGACGACGGCTATGAGACCGGCGGCCTGTTCGCGATCGATGCCGATGGGACCCATTCGCGCGCGTTGGGGGAGAGCGCCCAGCAGCAGGCCAAGGAGGGCAGCGCCGTCTTCCGGGAGACCAGCTTTCTGGGGCGTTATGGCAGCTCTACCGACGAGATTCTGGTTCTTTCGAATGAGCGGCGGCTCTTCGACTTCGATGTCTATCGCATGAATGTGCACACGGGGGCGAAGCGGATGGTCGCCCGCAACCCCGGGCATATCCAGAACTGGATCGCCGACGGCACGGGAGCGGTGCGGGCGGGATTCGGCGCCGAAGGACGGGATCTGTTCCTCATTTACCGGGACACGGCCAATGGCGAGTGGCGGGAAATCAAACGATGGGATTTCACGAAAGGATCGATCAAACCATTGGCCTTCGATCAGGCCAACAAACTGCTGTACGTGCTGAGCGGCTTCGAGAGAAACACCGCGGCCATCTGCCTGTACGATCCGACCGCGGGGAAGATCGTGCAGGAGCTGTTTGCCGACAGCACATATGACATGGGGGAGGTGATCATGTCCCGGACCGATCGATCGCTCCTGGGCTATTACTATTACGGCGAAAAGCCCGAATTCGTCTGGACGGATTCCGCCATGAAAAAACTGCAGGTGTTGGTGGATCAGGAACTACCGGAGACCAAGAACGTCTTTTACAGCCGCAGCGACGACAATGTCTGGATTGTCATCACCGCCGTCAGCGATCGGGACCCGGGCACCTTCTATCTCGTGAACACCAGGACGCTTTCGATGGAGAAGCTCGTCAGCCGGATGGAATGGATCAAGCCCGCCCAGATGGGAGAAATGAAACCGATCCAATATCAGGCCCGGGACGGCATGACCATTCACGGATATCTCACCCTGCCCGCGGGCAAGGACCCCCACAACCTGCCGTTGATCGTCAATCCGCACGGTGGCCCCTGGGTGCGCGATGTGTGGGGATTCAACGATGAGGTGCAATTCCTGGCCAGCCGCGGGTATGCGGTCTTGCAGATGAATTTTCGCGGTTCGACCGGCTATGGAGGCAAGCTGCTCCAGGCCGGCTACGGGCAATGGGGCCTGGCGATGCAGGACGACATCACCGACGGGGTTAGATGGGCCGTCAGCCAGGGGATCGCCAACCCCAGGCGGATTGCCATCTACGGCGCAAGCTACGGCGGTTACGCGACGATGGCCGGTCTGGCGTTCACTCCCGAGCTCTATCGTTGCGGAATCAACTACGTGGGAGTCACGGATATCGAACTGCTGCTGAAGACGATCCCCGAGGCATGGGAAGCGACCCGGGCGCAAATGGAGGCGATGACGGGAAATGCCAAGCGCGACCGCGAGCGGCTCCGGGCCACCTCGCCCCTCCTGAACGCCGACAAGATCCGTGTGCCAGTCTTCTTCGCGTACGGTGGACTGGATGACCGGGTGGACATGAAACACGCGACCAAACTCGCGTCCAAACTAAAGGATCATCATGTCCCGTTCGAATGGATGGTCCGGTCGGATGAGGGCCATGGCTATCGCCACTGGAAAAACAAGATCGAGTTCTACCAAGTGGCAGAGAAGTTTCTCGCCGAGAACCTCGCTCCAAGTCCAACCTCCAACGTCATCATCGGAGATCCCGTGGTGCACGAACTGCCCGCCGTCGAGAAGCGTTAAGCGGCGTTCCGGCCGAACGCGGCTTTCGACGATGCCCCATCCGGGGACCAAAGGGGTGCCGCGGCTATTTGACCCGCTTCACTCTCACCCGGGTGCCATAGCCCTCCACGTGCAGATAAAAGGCTCCCATGAGGCCTTTCTCGATCACAACGTGGGGTCGCGTAAGGCTCACCGAGAATTGGCCGGGCTCGACCTGACGCCATACCTGGCCATTCTCCAGTTGGAATTCGGTCCGCCCGCTCCAGCCGGAAAAATCGCCCGTTGTGCGGGAGCGAATGACCGACGGCACGGCCTGTAGAATCTCGACCGCGGCATGCAATTGTTCTTCGGCGCCGAAAGCAGCCTCGCCTTGGGGCAGGCTCTTGACGGGCACGGGAGCGGACGCAGGGGGGCTCTTCGCCGCCGGCAAAGGTGCCGCCCGGGGCGGGGGCGGAGCGGAATTGCGCGAGTCCGGAGGCGTCTGGAGTCTGGTCAAACACGCACCCAGGAAATCCAGTTCGTCGGGGGTGAGCTTATCCAGTCCGGCGCGGTGAAATTCATCCGGAGTCAACAGGTGGCGGAGCGAGTCAGACGGCTTTTCGCCGTGCGCCGGGACCATCAACAGGGCGATCATAGAAGCGCCGGCCAGAAGGCGGGGCCAATGCGTCCACCTGGCAGACAAACGCAAATAGAGATTATGCATAACGTGGGATGACTCAGCCGGTTTTGTAGTGAGGGCGGCGATCAGGAGATGGGCAAACAAAAGCCGCGCACCCGTTGCGGTGCGCGGCTGCAATTCGCTGGAGCCACGAATGCTCCCACGCCTAGACGATCTCAGAACGCGCGATCAAGACGTACGAACCAGAACGCCGGCTGGCCGTCGTTGATGCCGTCGGTCGTGCCGGAAGAAGACATCGGGTCGACGGGAGGGGTCTGGTTCAAGACATTGGTTCCGCCCACAGTGATCTTGGTCTTCCACAAACCGCGATAGCTGACCGAGGCGTTCAGGGTGAACTGGGCTTTCACGCGATACGAGATGTAGAGGGTGTCTCCGGCGTCAAATATGCTGCCATACTCAACGTTCCGGTCGCGCGCCCCCCGATATATTCCGAAGAGGCTCGCGCCCCAATCTCCGCGGGTCCAGTTGATCTGCCCGGTCGCATTCCAGCGCGGGCTAAGATAGCCGCCCACAATGTTGTCGGTGTCGACGTAGATCTTGTCGACCCACGTGCCATCTGCCCCCACATAGAAATCGCCCACGCTCCGTGTCTTCCAAGTGTAGTTCGCCGCCATGTCCATGCCCCGATAGCTGCCGGTGAGCAGGTTGACGTAATCATCGCGCACATAAAGCACCTGGTTGGTGGTCGGATCGCGCACCACTTTGCCGGCAAAAATCGGATTGCCGGCGGCGGCCTGGCTAAGGAACTCGGCGTAACCGTAGTAGTCGCTCAGTTGGGCCAGCAGATTCTTTTGTTTGTAGTCAAACCAGTCCACGGAGGCTTCAAAGCCTTTGAGTCCCCATTTCTGCGGCTCCACTACAAGGCCGGCATAATAGGTGTCGGTTAACTCAGGTCGGAGATCGGGATTGCCCTGAACCACGACCTGCAGCTGGTCGATCTGCGTGTTGGTCACGGGGTCGGGCACTTTGCCCGAGGTAAACGTCGTCTGGGCCGCCGTGTAGAGATAAGCGAGGTCCGGAGCTTTGAATGATTTGCTGTAGGAACCGCGCAACGCCAGCCAATCGGTCACGCGATATTTGAATCCAACCTTGGGGCGTACGGTTTGCGCAAAGCCCTTGTCGCTATAATTCTCGAAACGACCGGCAAGCTGCACTTCGACCTTCTTCGCAATGATCGGCACGTCGGTCTCTGCATAAACCGAGGTCACATCGCGCTGACCGAAGCTGCTGGTCCCCTCGTCGCCGCCCACGATATCGCCGGTGGCGTTGAGGTCAGTCTTGATATTGCTCATCTTCTCCAGGCGGTGCTCGGCGCCGACCGCGAGCTTCACCGGGCCTGCCGGGAGCTCAAACAAGCTGCCCGTGACTGAGACGTCATAGTTCCAGTATTCCAGCGAGGCCGAGTTCGGGTTCGACACGGTGATGAAATCCGCCATCGGCTGGTTGTTGAGGCCAAACCAGTTGAAATAGACCCGGTCGGCCTGCGGCGTGTTCGGGTTCCAGGCCAGCGACCCGTTGCCCTGCTGGGTCAGGCCCATCAGCGCCTCCTGCAGGCGCGAGTCGGCCACCGCGCCCTGGGAAATGTTGCTCACCGAATTCTTCGAGTAGAGCGCACCAGCCTCCCAGGTCCAGTCGGAGAGCATGCCCGATCCGTTCAAATTGCCGCCAAGACCGACGAGCACGCGCGGAGTGTCCGCGGTGACATCATTGATCCGGTTGGGCACTTCCACCATCCGACGGCGCCCGGAGGAAATGTCGACGGCCCAGGGATTGTACGGGTTGTAGGACGGGATGATCATCTGGCTGGCGGCACTCAACCCCAGAGATGTCTCGATATCAGCCGGCGCTGCGGCCGAATAGACGACGCTGTGGCTCCGCGAGAACGAGAAGTCGGCGAAACCGTAGAAGTTGTCGGTGAAATCATGCTTCAGGGTGGTATAGAACGAATACCGGCGAAATTCCGGAAACATGCCGTTCTCCTCACTAAAGTTGTAGTAGTTCACGCCTCGAACGGCCGTGGCGACCGTAGGAGTGGTCGTTGGCGTCGTATAGGTATACTGGCGCCCGCCGACCACAACGTAACCGGGAAATCCACGGGAGGATCGCTGATCGGCCCAACCGTCGGCGATGGCGTCGGTCGCGCCAGCGTCGGTCAGGTAGGCCGCTTCGGAGCTGTAGCCGGCATCGGCCCAACCCGTGGCCGTGTAACGAAGGTTGGAACTGGCCGCCACGCTGGTCAGGTCAGCGTTGCGCGAGAACTGAAGATCGCGGGCAAAGACGGAATGTTGGTCCTGGAAGTCAAAGGTGGTCACCATGCTGGTCTTCGCCGTGTTCGTGCCGACAATGACCGACGCCTTCTTGACCAAGCCATCTGTATTGAAGTAGTTGCCAAACGTCAGGCTGGTCCCGACACCTTGGAAATCGCGGCGCAGTTTGATGTTAACCACACCCGCCACCGCGTCGGAACCATAGATGGCGGAACCGCCGTCTTTGAGGATTTCGACTTTCTCGATGGCCGAGTCCGGAATGCTGTTCAAGTCGAACACAGTCTGGAATCCATTGAACCCCGGAGAGGCATAGGGTACCGCGCGGCGTCCGTTGATGAGGACCAAGGTGTTGTTGTTGCCCAGTCCGCGCAGATTGATGGTGCTGACGCCCGGGGTGAAGCTCGTGCCGGAATCCATCGGCGTGAGCGCCTGGCCATTGTTGAACGGCAGGGCGCGCAAGGCGTCGCCGAGAGTAGTGAAGCCTTGCGCCTCGATCTTGGCGACGGAGACATCGAGGACTGGGTTCACGGTCTCAGCATCGAGCCGCTTGATGCGTGAGCCGGTTACTTCGAACTTCTCCATGCTCACCGGGGCCTTTTCATCGGTCCGGCTATCGGCAGCGGTGGTTGTGGGAGCGGTCTGAGCGACCACGAAAGACGGCGCGCTGATGCCCAGAATGAGGGCAAGCAGAGCCGTCAACTTCCTTACGGGAGTTAGCTTCATAGTTACAATCGGTTGTTCTGCAGTGGTGTTAAGCCAACACACTTATCAGCGACAGCACCTCCGGGCGTACTGCCCATCTTCCGTTGCGTGTTTGTTTGTTGCGCTATCAGGCCCGCTCGACGCAGCAATTTCATATCGTCGAGAAGCTGGCTTCGCCCGTTAGAACGCTCGCTTTAGACGATGAGCCGCTTGAGGATTTCCTTCATTTTACGGGGATTTCACATCATGGCGGACTGCATTTTCTAGACGGAAGCTGTTTCCATTCCTGGAAAATAACTCCGGGACGCCATGGGCGGAGAATTGCGCAGCTCGGGACGCCGTGCGCTTTTCTCCCCGCCGCTCCGAGAAGAGTGGGTCGGCCAACGCGCGCTTCTCCGGCGGCAAAAGTCAGATCAGGCCGGGAGAAACCACCTGCTCTCAGCCACCGCTCCCCGCGAGGCGCGATTCAGCAACGGAGCGGGAAGCACGACATCGGGCGATTCCTAGGCCGATGATTGGCCGACAAACGCCTTCAGCCGGCTGCGGTAGGTGCGGCTTAGCCGCAGCTTCGATCCGTCGCTCATGAAAACGGTGTGGTCTCCATAGAGGGCGGGGGCAACCCGTTTGATATGCTCCACGTTGACGAGAAATGACCGGTGGATGCGAATAAAGCGGGCGGCATCGAGCTTCTGTTCCATGCTCTGCAATGTCTCCCGCACGAGATGGGGCTGCTCGGCGGTCTGAACCTTCACGAAATCTCCCTGGGCTTCGATCCAAAGGACGTCGCGCGTCTTGACGAAATGCAGGTCGCCGCCGGATTTCACCACGATCCGCTCGGCATATTCCGGCACCGGCGGCGCGGCTGCTGAAGCCGGGGGCGTTGCCGGCGTCCCCCCCGAACCCACCGTCAACTGGCGCACCAGGGCCAGCAACGTCTCCATGCGTTCACCGATCTCCGCCGTCTGACTATTGCGAAGGTTCTCCTTGGCCCGAGCCAGGGCCTGTCGGAAGCGTGCGTCGCTGAACGGCTTGAGCAGATAATCGACCGCACACGCCTCGAACGCGCGGATGGCGTACTGATCGTAAGCCGTGACGAAAACCACCATCGGCCTTTCCGTTGCCGGGAGGCCTTCCAACACTTCAAAGCCACTGCGCTTCGGCATCTGGATATCGAGAAATACAAGATCCGGCCGATCGCAGCGGATGGCCTGGGATGCCGCGGCACCGTCCGCGGATTGGCCGACGATCTCGACCTCGGGGTCGGCGGAAAGAAGCGCTGCGAGCCCTTCGCGGGCTAGCGGTTCATCATCTACAATTAGAGCGCGGATCTTCATGCCGGGACAGCAGAAGATTGAGCTACGCCCGGCGTCGTACGCCAGGGTAAATCGAGGTGGACCACCATACCTCCTTCAGGTCTTGGGTTCATTTCCAAAGTGTAATCATCCCCGCACACCGCTCCCAGCCGGGCCCGGGTGTTCGCCAGCCCGACCCCAGTGCGATTCTTTGGTGGAGGTGCCGGCGATTCGCCCGGGCCGTCATCTGCCACCTCGATGATCAGCCGCTGCCCCACCCGCCGGGCGTCGATCCGGATTGTCCCCGGGGTGGTGCGCCGGGAGATCGCGTGCTTGATCGCATTGCCAGCCAGCGGCTGGAGCAGCATGCTGGGCACAATGGCCGGCAGCGTATCCGGGGGCGCGGTGACTTCGCTCCGCAGCTTGTCGCCGAAGCGGACGCGTTCGACCGTCAGGTAGTGCATCACGAATTCGAGCTCGCGCTCCAGGGTGACCTCTTGGAGTCCGGCGTTCTCCATCGCCATCCGCAGCAGCCCGCTCAGCTCGGCGATCATCTCGACCGCCACGTCATTCTTGTGCTGCCGCACCAGAGTCGAGATCGCATTGAACGCGTTGAAGAAGAAATGCGGCCGAAGCTGGCTGCGCAAGGCCACCAACTGGGCTCGGGCCAGCTCGGATTCCAGCCGCATCGTGCGCAGTTGCAGTTGCAGGGCTTCCTTCGCGCGCTGGCGGTACTTGAAATTGTAATCAATGGCGAAGGAAGTCGCGAAAAGTCCCACATAAGTCAGGAAGTCAATGGGCGCGAGGACCAACTGGGTATGCAGGTAGGTGAACGCATCCGTTGGCAGATCGGCGGCGTCCGGCAGCCACACATTCGGCAGAAGACGCAGAGCATAACGCGCGTTGACGACCAGCAAACAGATGCCGCAACTGCCCAGCATCAACCCGATGACGTGGCGGACGACTCTGGGGTGCACGAGTGGAAAACGACGGATCAGGAAAAGAATCGCGGGCACTGCCGCCAACCAGACGTACCATTCGAAACCATCCCATGCGCTGATCAAACTCGGCAACTGCCGTCGCGCGGTTAAGGCGCTCAACTGCCGTTCCCAATAAAAGCCGACGTTGAACAACGTGATGATCGCGAACGCCGCGATCACTTGGGCCTTGACCAAGCCATGCTCGCCTCCCCCAAGTCTGGAGACGAGGCGCTCGGAAAACTCATTTGTGGCGGCAGGCATGCGGCGAATACCGGCAGAAAACAGATCGAACCGCGGGCCGCAAGCCTCGCGGAATCGCGCGCCGCCGCGCGGGAGGCGAAAACACGTCGGAAAACCGCCTCATCGCAAGACTTCCCGAAAGAGGCTTTCGAGAGGAACACAGCGGGGATTGGGAACGCCAAGCTGAGCGGGCAAAAGCCGATTGAGACCGACTGTGTTGAAATCCTCCTCGGCCAACAGACTTACCCTGTAGTCATTCATATCCACTGCCCAGCAGGTGCGCCCGGACGGGCGCACTCCAAAAAAAAGCGGCCCGGATTGCTCCGGGCCGCAAGAGGTATGGATCCTAAAGATCTCCCTCAGAACTTATAGCTCGCGTCCACGAAATACATGCGACCGATCGGGCCGTTGTAGGTACCCACGTCCGCGTTCGTATTCGGGAACGCGGCCGGCGCCAGCGGAGGCATCTTGTTGAACACGTTGTTCACGCCAGCATGTATCGAGAGATTGTTGAGCCATCGATTCACATTGAGGTGGCTGAATTCATACGCCACGGCCAAGTCAAACTGCTGATAGCTACTCACGTTGACCGGGTCGGTCGCCGCCGAACCGCCGGGACCGATGTCGGTGACGGACGGCACGTAACTGTGGGCGATCAGGAAATCGAAGCCATATTGTTTCCAGCTCAGAGTCGTGTAAGAGCGCCAACGTGGAATTGTGCCCTGGCTGACGCTGCCGTTGCCCGTGGCATGGCCGGCATACTGGAAGTAACCCTCTGTCGGAAGCGCCCGGGCCGCATAGCTATTATAGCCCGACAGTGTAGTCGAGAAGTCGAACTTGCCGGTTGAGGGCACGTCAAACTGATAGTCCACCGTCGCATCCCAACCCTTGATCGATTGAGACGCCAGGTTTACCAGCGGCAGAATCAAATAGACGCTGGATGGGTTCGCTGTGCTCAACTGACCCGGGGCGGTCACGCCGTGGCCCGTAGTACTGCCAAAGTGGACTACCGAAGCATAAGGCGACGCCGGGCCGAATTGTTCCACGTCCTGGGCCACCACTAGTTGGTCATAAGAGCCAACCAAATTCTTTTGCACGGTCTGGAAATAGTCAATTGAGAGACTCAGCCCCTTGACCTGTTTCGGAGTATAGACAAAGCCGGTCGTCCAGGTGGACGACGTGGAAGGCTTTAGCTTCGGATTTGCTCCGCTCTGACTTTGGAACTGGACCAAATCCGTCGTCTCTCCAGTCGGCTGGCCAGCATTGGTGTAATTGTTGAACGAAAGCGACTGCGTGAACCCCGTCGCAATGGGTCCATAAAGGTCATAGAGGATGGGCGCCGAAAAGGATTTGCCCGCCGTCGCGCGGATCGAGAGTTGATCGTCAATCGGCTGATATTTGAGGCTGATCTTCGGCACGCTGGAGCTGCCGACCTGGGTGTAGTCCTCATACCGGCCAGCGATGTCCACATTCAGCACGTGCAAACCGGGGATATGTTGCGAAGGCCCAAAGATCGGCGCTTCAACCTCGGCATAGACTGCGGTCACTTTGCGGTGCGCGTGGAATGGCTGCAGCGAAACGCCATTCAGCCAGCCGATGTTGCCGTTGGCGTCCGGAATGCTGTTGGCATCCGGCGCCGCAGACAGCGCCTCCCGCGTATAGCTGCCACCGACCGCGAAACCAAATTTACCCGCCGGCAGATCGAACGGCGTGCCCTTGAAGGTCACGTCGAAGGAGTTTAGCGTGCTCAACATGTTGTCAAACGCATCGCCAATGATGTTGCCGGGCAGCACACCGGCTGGCTGCACGTAGGCAAACGGATTAATCACGCCAGCCGCCGCCGCACTGTTGAAATTACTCGTGGAAATCACCCCAGGGTTGACGAAATTCAACTCATAGCGGTTGATATTCGCCGCAGCTTCCCACGAATAATCATCGTTGATCTGCCCGCGCAGCCCACCGACAACGCGGAACAGCGTCGAGTCCTGTTGCGAAAGACGGGGGAACGTGAAATTACGCGCATGAACCGTGACGATGTGGCCGGCCGATTCATCTTCAGACGCGCCCTGGTCCATCCAGGTCGTCGAAAACGGATTCGTTGGTGCCGTGGCCGGGATGAAAGCAACACCGGGAGGGGGAGGAGTGGCGCCCGCATTCGCCACGTCGATGTAGGGGTCCGAAACATACGCCGGAATAGGCTGACCGTTCAACGACGTCTCGGTATAGGTGTGGGAATAGATCACATCGCCGAAACCGACCAAGTGCCGGTCAAAGATATTATGGTCCAAATTGACGACCACGCTCCGGCGTTCGTCGCTTCCGAGCAACGTCTGGTAATTCGCCAGATTGAAGCCCTGCAACACTTGCGTCGCAGTCACCGGGGCGTAGGTGCCGTTGGCAACCAGCTGATCAATGCTGTAGGTGCCGCCGCCCGGAGGGGCATTCACGGTGGGGCTCAATTTGTAGCGCTGATCGGCGTTCGTCGCCAGGTTGTATACATCGATGATCCCGGGATAGTAGCTCGTACCGTAAATCGGGTTCGTGTACGGCCGCGTGCTCATGTAGATCGCATCGTTTTTGTTGAACTCGCCCGATATAGTGATCGAGGTTTTCCCGTTGCTCACGCCTCCCACAATATAGCCGGAGCGTTCGGTGTAGTGGCCCGTGTTGGAGGATTCGCCGAAATGAATGCCCGTCTCCCAACCGTTGTAGTTGGATTTGAGAATTATATTCACCACGCCGCCGACCGCATCGGATCCATAGATGGCCGAAGCACCATCTGCGAGCACTTCGATGCGTTCGATCGCGGCCATCGGCACCATGTTCAAATCCACAAACTCGTAATCACCGTTGGACTCGCCGGGCGCGAATGCCACGCGTCGACCGTTAATCAGCACCAGGGTGCTCAGGTTGTGCAACGCGAGCGTAGAGCCACCGAACGTCGCGTTTGAATTGATCGTGGCATTCTCCGCACCGACATTCCCGTTGCCCGCGAACATCGGCATGGTCTTGCGCAATACGTCCAGCACGTTCGTTTCGACGCCGCTGGCCTGTATCTGCTGGGGGCCCACGACCATGACCGGAATGGCCAAGGCATCGGCGGCGGTGGGAATATTGGTCCCCGTCACCACGAATTTCTCCATATTCACCTCTGGCGGCACGGCCGGAGCCGCGGCGGGAGCGGTCTGAGCGACCGCGACAGACGAAAGGCCGACGCCAAGAAACAATGCAAGCGCAGCCCACGATTTCCTTACGGAATTCAGGTTCATTGGTTTATCAGTTGTGCTTTGGTTGGTAAGAGGCCGTGGTCTTGGGCCACCGTAGGTTCTCTTGGGGCGAAAAAGGAGCATGATTCCTGCCAGGATGCAATATTTTAGTTAATTCGCGGCAACAACACGATAAGACGCTGTGATCTGATGTTGAAGCACCTATCGGGAGCGGAGCAGCGTCCGGGCAATTTCTGTTCGCGCAATGCGCCGGACCGTTTATGATTCTCGCGATAATCCCTAATGATGAAGGAACTGCAGGAAATATTGGCCGCGCTTGATTCTTCGCCGTCGGCGGGCGCGATTCTGGCGACTTTGGTGAAGGTGGAGGGCTCATCCTACCGGCGCCCGGGAGCGCGATTGCTGCTCACGCCAGACGGCCGCCGGATCGGCTCGATCAGCGGGGGCTGTCTGGAGGACGACCTTGTCGCCCAAGCCAGGAAGATACAGGACTCCGGCCAGGCGATAACAGTGACCTACGACACCACGTCCGAAAACGATCTCGTGTGGGGGGTGGGACTGGGCTGTCACGGCATTGTTCACGTGCTGATCGAGGAACTTCCACCGCGTCCAGCCTGGGCCGATGTCCTCCGCGAGAACTTTCGGCAACGGGTCCCGACGGAGCTCGCGGTCGTCTGGGGTGCGCCCGCTGGCGTCCGCCTGGGCACGGGCCTCGCGGGAAACGCGCCTCCAGAGCCCGGCCTCAGGGTGTTTTGCCAGACCGTGCTCCCGCCCACGCCGTTGGTGATCTTTGGAGCAGGAGATGATGCCCGACCGCTGGCGCGTTTCGCCAAAGAACTTGGCTGGCACGTCAGCGTCGTTGACCCCCGCCCGGCATTCGCGACGCCAGCGCGGTTTCCCGAGGCCGACCTCACCGTGGTGGCCCGCCCGGAAGAAGCAGCCGCGCGGATCCCCCTTGGCCCTGATTCGGTAGTCGCCGTCATGACCCATCATTACCTCCATGACGTGCCCCTGCTGCGGACGCTGCTGCCGCTTCCCCTCGCCTTTCTCGGCTTGCTCGGCCCCAGACAGCGCGCTGAACGGATCCTCTCCGACCTCGCGGCGGCCGGGCTCGCGATCACTCCGGAAATGCGCGCCCGGTTGCACGCGCCGGTCGGCCTGGACCTGGGCGCGGACCATCCGGAGGAAGTGGCGCTGGCCATTCTCGCCGAAATGCAGGCCGTGCTCTCCGGTCGCGACGGCCGGCCGCTCCGCGAACGCAACCGCCCGATCCACGCCTGATCCCTGTACTGGAAGAGCCTGGATCACGTCGCCTTCGGTGGCGATCTCGGCGACAACGAGTTGCTCTCGCTGCGGTCCATCTAGCTTTTTACGCGCAAGGTCGTTTCGCTCGTCGAGTCGTTTCGCGAGCGTTACTCGGACAGGGCCAACCAGGCGCAGCTCGACAAATTCCACAAGCCCTACGAATACCTCCGCCTCGACACGGAAGGCCACGGCTTCCGCAAGGAGGAGAACCGCATTCTCTTCTACCGGGCGGTCGAGACCTTCTTCGCCACCAATCTCCGCGAGTCCCAAGGTGAAAAAAAGATCCTTCCCGGCAAGGGCATCGAGCTGCCGGCTCAGGAACGCCAGTGACGGGTGGGGCGGGCGACCGGCCCGATCCTGCGCGCCGCCGCAATCGCTTTTCTCTTTTTGCCAAGGCGCCGCCTTCGTGTTTCGTAGCGGCGATGCCCTCGTTCCATTTCGGCGCCATCATCCTCGCCGCCGGCGCCTCGACGCGCATGGGCCGGCCGAAGCAATTGCTGCGAATCGATGGGCGCACGCTGCTGCGCCGCACGGTGGACGCGGTTCTCGCCTCTGCCGCCTGGCCGGCGGTCGTGGTGATCGGGGCCCACCAGGATTCCGTGAGGCCTGAAGTCGCACGCCTGCCGGTGCTCATCATCGAGAATCCCGGGTGGGAGGAAGGATTAGCCTCGTCGATCCGGGCGGGAGCACGCGTATTGGACACGTTTTCGCTGTCGCTCGATGCCGGGCTCCTGGTGGTCTGTGATCAACCGGGATTTTCACCGGCGGCCATTACCCGCCTGACCGACGTCGCGGTCAGCAGTGGAAAGTCGATCGTGGCGGCGCGCTACGACGGCCATCCGGGGCCGCCGGTGTTGTTCGCACGGTGCCACTTCCATGAGTTCACCGAGTTGCGCGGTCCGGGCGGCGCGCGGCCGCTCCTGGAGCGCCATGCCGGCCAACTGGCAACCGTGGATTTGCCGGAACTGGCCACCGATCTCGACACCCCGGAAGACTACCGGGCCTTCCTGGCCAGCTCTCAATCGACCCGGCAGCCCGCCCTCTGAACAAAAGACCATTTGAATCCGAACCCTGGCGTGACGAACCCCGTCAACATCAATCCATGAAAACAGCCGCTGGCGTCTCCCTCCTCCTGACTATTTTGCTGCTCTGCTTCCTTTCCCCGGCTTCGGGCGTCGAACCGGCAGGTAATGTTCCGGTGACGCCGGCCGCCACCAAAACGGCCGGCAAGGAGGCCCTCAAGGCCGAGGTCGCCGGGATGGAGGACGCATTCTGCGCGATGGCAAAAGAGAAAGGTGTCCTTGCCGCCTTCGAGCACTTCGCCGCCCCCGACGTCGCCTTCGTCGACACTGATCCCCGCAAATTTCGCGGCCTCGCTGCGGTGCGGGAACGACTTGGACCCGACCAGCCCGGGGTCTCGGTGACCTGGTCCGCCATGTTTACCGACGTTTCTGACGACGGCACCCTCGGTTACAACTGGGGACGCTACGAATGGCGCAGCCCGAGCCCAGGCGGCCAGGAACGCGTCCGGACAGGATTCTTCCTCACGATCTGGAAACGGCAACCCGACGGCACCTGGCGCTACGTGATGGACAACGGCGCGCCGGACCGACCGGCTCCGAATAAAGTCGAGGAGCCGACGCCAAAGAAACCAGAAGGAAAAGCAACACCTTAGGCGCTGATCGGTGGGATGCCCGATTCCAGGCGATAGAGGCGTCGATTGGGAGGAAGCCCGCTTGCGGGCGATCGCTCAATCTGTCGCGAGCAAGCTCGCTTCCTACATCTACGATCGCTCGACGGGGCGCGAGCACGCTCGCTTACTACATCTACGGTAGCTTCGCTTCCTCGACTTTTTTCGCCTGCGCTGCGCGAAAAGCATCCAGGGCCTGCGCGATCCTGGCGTCACTCAGCGCCAGGATGGCCGCGGCGAAAAGCGCGGCGTTGATCGCGCCCGGTTTCCCGATGGCAAATGTCGCCACGGGAACGCCCCCGGGCATCTGCG
This sequence comes from Opitutaceae bacterium, assembly GCA_035648795.1. Classification (GTDB taxonomy): domain Bacteria; phylum Verrucomicrobiota; class Verrucomicrobiia; order Opitutales; family Opitutaceae; genus Fen-1467. The sequence continues at coordinate 1,786 of DASRKV010000024.1, read as the reverse complement.
CCATCGACAGCAGCGAGTCGAGTCCTTTGAGCGACGTCGATTCGATCGGCACGCCGAGCACGGGCACCGGCGTGAGCGCCGCCGCCACGCCCGCGAGATGAGCCGCACCGCCCGCGCCGGCAATCACCACCTTCAAGCCGCGGTCGCGCGCCGACAGACCCCACTCATACATCAACTTCGGCGTGCGGTGGGCGCTGATCACCCGCTTCTCGTAGGCCACGCCAAGTTGGTCGAGCGTCTGCGCCGTATGCTGCATGGTCTCCCAATCCAACGTGCTGCCCATGATGATGCCGACCGGTGCGACTGCCATAGGTAGTAAGCTCTAAGCTCTAAGCCTTAAGCTCCGCAAATGAAAAGGCGCCTGGATCTTGTAGGAGGCGCGCTTGCGCGCGATCTGGTCCGGAGAAGGCAACGCTGGACCACGAAAGGCCAGACGGCGGTTTCAGTTCTTGTGATCTTCAGGCCGTGGGACGGCCTTTGCGGTCAGCGTCAATCCAAGCCGGCCATATCTCACGTGTAGGAAGCGCGCTTGCGCGCGATCTGGTCGGGGGTGGTCGGCGCAATCTGCAGCTATAATAGCCAAACCGGCTCAGGCAGATTGTCAGTCAAATGGCTTTTGAACCAGCGCCATTCGTTCTCGTGGCAGTAGAACCACGGCCAGCTTTCCGAAGGTTCGATCAGGCGATTTCGATAGGGATTCAGGTAAATATAAAGCAGGACAGGAAGGACGGATTCACGGGCCGGGAGACGGTGATCAAAATAATTCACCTGCCATTTTGCAGCCCGCGTCAGCAGTGCCGTTCTGGTCTTTGCCTTCAGGCGGGCGACTACTTGCGAAAGGGACAAAGAATTACCCAATTCCGCTATAACATGGACATGGTCCGGCATGAGCGTGAAGGCTTGAACATGCCACACGCCTTCCGACGCCATTCTTAGGATTTCTTCCCCGACGGCGGCGCCGACGTCCTCGAAAGTAAGCGCCTTGACGCGATCAGCAGTGCAGATCGTAAGGTAATAGATGAAACCGGGGACGGAATAGCGTCCGCGGCGAAGGGCCGAATAGCCTCTCTGGTGCGGCATAATAAAACCGCCCATCAGAAGTCCTCTTCGCGCGCAAGCGCGCTTCCTACTCCGATCCTGTCGCTCCAATCCTGTCGGCGCGCAAGCTATCCAGGCCCCCGTGAGACGGAGATTCTCAAATCAGCGCGATGCCCTTCGGGACCGTCACGACGGTCGTGCCGGCGATCTTGTCGTGCCACGACTGTTTGTCCTCGTCAAAGGCCACCCAGACGAATCCGAGGCCCACCACGACGAGTGACAGGAAGCAACTGAGCGCCCGCACAATCGCGCAGGTCCAATCCAGGGGACGATCATCGAGGCGTACGACTTTCAGGTGACAGATGCTCCCGCCCACCGTCGTGCCGCGGAGTTTCCACAGCACGGCGCCGTAGGTCGCAAGGGCGAGCAGGAACACGCCGCATCTGAGATGCACGAACGGGATCAACTTGAGGACGATCGCGCACAGGATCACGTCGATGAGCAGCGCGGCCGTCCGAATCCAGAACCCGGCCCGCGGTAGCGTCACGGCGGAAATCGAGGGTGGCACGGGGGCGACCGGAAGGGCGGGCGGAATCGCACCCTCCACGGACCCGGCGGGGCCGCCGGCCGCGAGCGCAACCGCGGGAGCAGGCGGAGGAGGCGTGCCGGCCGGGGGAACCGGGGGAGCGGCCGGCGCCGGCTTGGCGCCATTCCGCCGCATGGATAGAATCAACGTATAGATCACCGT
>DASRKV010000023.1:0-2551 GCA_035648795.1 Opitutaceae bacterium | reverse complement strand
GCGGCTCCTCTGATGGCGGTAGTCAAGGGATATGCGGGCTAGTTTCAAAACCGCCCCTCCGAGGAGAGATAATGCGACCGCGTACAACTGAGAACAGTTGTCTGGCCCAAGAAAATCCCAGGAACTTGGCTGGTCTCCTTGCGGAGCGTACTGGGGGCGGTTTTGCCAGTAGCCCGGATGTGCCGGCTAGCGCGCTCGGCCCGAGGATCATCGACAGTCTGCACGCAGGCTGTCGAGTAGAGCGTGAAACATCCGGGCTAGCGTCGTGCCATGCCCCGATCGGCCAGGCAGAGCCCCGCGTTATTCAGCGATCTCATCATCCTGGTTGTCATGGTTTTTACGGCCGCCATGGCGATGCTGTCTCCCGGTTTTGCCTTGGGTTCGAGCAGGGCATTCGAGTTTTACGCCGCGCTGGCGGCTTATGCGTTTTTGGCGATCCTGGCGGTGCGGCGGCTGTTCTCCGGTGATGAATGGTGGCGGGATTGCGCCTATTTCGGACTGCAGCTTGCCCTGTTTGGAGTGCTGGTCGCGTTGCGGGTCGATGCGATCTGGCTTCTTTCGATGCCGGTGGTGAGCCAGGCATCGCTGCGGCTGCGAGTGCCCGCCCTCGTGGCGGTCACGGTTGCGTACCTCGTGATGTTCTGCATCCTCTTCCCCTCCGAGAGTTGGACCTGGAGCAGCCGGCTGCGCGCACGCCGTCTCGGACGTCACTTCGCGCGGTTGCGCGGATGGAAACGCGCGTGCTCGGAGATGCGACGGTCGGGCGTGACCGCCGTGTAGATCTGCGTCGTGGCAATGCTCGCGTGGCCGAGCATCTCCTGGATCGCGCGGAGGTCCGCGCCGCCGCTGAGCAGGTGCGTGGCGAAGGAGTGGCGCAGCAGGTGCGGCTTCACCGACCGGGTGAGGCCGGCGCGCTTCGCGTACTTCTTGATCAGCACCCACAGCATCTTCCGTGAGATCGCCGTGCCGCGCTCGCTGAGAAAGAGCTGGCTGCCGGTGCGGGGCTTGACGAAATGCCGGCGCGCCGCCGTGACGTAGGCGAGAAGCGCCGCGCACGCCTTGCTGCCGACCGGCACGACGCGCTCCTTGCCGCCTTTGCCGAAAACGCGGACGAAGCCGTGATCAAGATCGAGTTGTTGGAGGGTCAATCCCGCCAGTTCCGAGACCCGCAGTCCGCTCGAATAGAAGAGTTCCAGCATCGCCCGGTCCCGCACGGCATGCGCGTCGCCGCCCGTGGGCGCGGCGAGGAGACGCTCGACTTCGCCGGTCGTGAGCGTGTCGGGAATCTTGCGCACCAGTTTCGGTCCGACCAGGAGCTCCGTGAAGTCGCGGGCGCACCTGCGCTCCCGGACGAGGTAACGGGCGAACGTGCGCAGGGCGGTGAGCTTGCGCGCCAGGCTGCTGACCGCGAGTTTCTCCTCGCTCAACGAGTAGATCCAGTCGGTGAGTTGCGCTGGCTCGAGATCCGCCCAGCGGCGGACGCCGCGGCGGGAGACGAATCGCGCGCATTGCCGGAGATCGCTCTCGTAGGCGGACACGGTGTGACGCGACAGCCCGCGTTCCAGTTCGAGAAATCCGATGAAGCCATCGAGATCGTCGGCGAACCCGGCGGGCAATCCGGCCGCGGGAAGCGCGGGGCTCGGGTCGGCGCCGGCCGGCGGCGTCAGTTCACTCCGCACGGTCCCGCCTCGGTTTTCATTCTGGGCCGGACCGCGTTTCATGGTCTGCCGGAGGGATCAGAAGCGCCGGCGGCGCGGTCCGGGGGGCGGCGCGGAGGACTCGCGCACCCGATAGGTGATCCGCGCCTTTTCGAGATCGTAGGGACTCATCTCCATTTTCACCCGGTCGCCCGCGGCGATCTTGATGAAGTGCTTCCGCAGCTTGCCCGAGATGTGGGCCAGCACCATGTGGCCGTTGGACAACTCCACTCTGAACATCGTGCCGGGCAGGACGGTAATGACCTTTCCCTCCACTTCGATCGATTTACCGTCAGACATAGAGGAGGCGGCGGATGCCAGAAGTAAATTTAAACATAGGATGCGGTCAGCAACAAAAGACAGTTGTAAGTGCGTAAGGCTGAACGTAAGTCAAGGCTTTATGTCGGAGGCCAGACTCGATTGCCCATTCCCGAAGCTCTTTCCGTCGCAACTCCTCCGGGACGACGTGTTCTACATGTCGCTCGCCTATAATCAGGCGATCGACGCCTGGCGCGAGGACGAGGTGCCGGTCGGCGCAATCATCGAACTCGGGGGCGAGGTGATTGCCGCGGCGCACAACCAGGTGGACAGCGCGCGCGATCCCACCGCGCATGCTGAGATCCTGGCGATGACGCAGGCCGCGCGGGCAATCGGGGACTGGCGGCTGACCGGGGCAACCCTTTACGTCACCAAGGAGCCCTGCCCCATGTGCTCGGGCGCCACGTTGATGGGACGGCTCAAACGGGTCGTTTTCGCGGTCGCCGATCCCAAGATGGGCTGTCTGGGCGGAGCCGCCGACCTCAACGCCCTGCCCCGGATGAACCACCGCTTGGAGATCGCGCGCGGGGTCATGG